>JBMCLF010000053.1:0-9537 GCA_048615215.1 Candidatus Brevefilum sp. | reverse complement strand
GATTGGTATGAGAGATCGCCCCGCGCCGGCAGCTATCTTCACATTGCCCGCAATAGGCGCAGCGCGCAGGATGATGAATCAACCTGAATTCATCACGGGACTTTTTAATCAGCTCCAGCCCATTCGCGGGACAATCCCGCACACATAAGCCGCAACCAGTGCACTTTTCGGGGTCGACCACCAGCGCGCCGCGAAACCCCTCCGGCAATTGAAGTTCGCAATAGGGGTATTTGACGGTTTCTGACGGCTTGATCCAAGCCTCAAGAACAGCAAGCAGTAAGCTGAAGCGCTCTTTTAATTTATCCATGTGACATCCTCATAAGAATAATAACCGCTAATTGCAACAAAGATAAGGGCACCAGGCGCTTCCAACCCAGGCCCGCCAACTGGTCAATACGCAACCTGGCAAAAACAGCGCTGGCTATGCTCAATAAGACGATCAGCGCCAATGCTTCAATGATGAAGACAACGACCGAGACCACCGGGTTGGTTAATTTCGTCCATCCTGTGTAGAGATTGATCAACAAAAATATACCGATTACCGCCTGAATATTAATCACAAGGTGCCAGAAAGCAAGTTTCACACCGGTGAACTCCGTCAGAGATCCGCCCACCACCTCAGATTTTGCACTAGGGATATCCAATGGCGCTCGCTTTAATTTTCCAATCAAACCGATCAGCGCCAAAATGAACCCAAGAGGCTGAAAAAGAATAAAGGGGCCCAGCCTGCCCTGTGAGAGCATGATCTCCCGCACGGACCAGGAACCGCTCATGATCGCCGGACCGCTTAAAACAATCAGCAGCGGCACCTCGTATGAAAAGAACTGCAGCAAAGACCGTCCGCCGCCCAAAACGCTGTAAATGCCAATTGAGAGGATGCCCGCCAGGTAGTAGGCCAGGGTCGGGACGCTCATCAAAAACAAAATGACAATCAGATCCCCTTCAAAGGAAAATGGGCTGAAGCCTGCGATGGGAACATACAATCCCGCCGTCACAACAGCGCCAAAAGAGAGAATCGGCAGTAAGGAAGCGATAAGGTCATCTGCGCCTTTGGGCAGGAGGTCCTCCTTACTGAACAATTTGATCATGTCTGCCAGCGGCTGATACCAGGGCGGGCCAACCCGTCGTTGAAAAAGCGCCAGAAGTTTGCGGTCCAACCATTCAAAGAACAGGCCGCAGACCACCTGGAAAACCAGGCCCGGAAACAGGAACAAATAGGTAAAACCTAAAATCACAATCTCTCCTCTTTAACGGTCTGCACAGGCGATGCACAGGTCAACACCGGCCAGAACGACAGGAATATCTGCCACATTAATTGCTGAAAGTTGCTCAGGTAGCAGGCTCAATGCAGCCAGGGTAGGTGTTCGAATTTTAAGACGTGCTGGCTGGTCGGTGCCGTCACTGCGTAAATAATAGAACAATTCTCCGCGTGGGGCTTCAGACCGGATAACCACTTCCCCTTCCGGCACCCGGCGCGGCGCACGAACCGTCACTGGGCCATCAGGCATTTCATTGATGAGATACTCGCAAAGATTCAGGCTGACACGGGTCTCCTCAGCCCGAACGACTGTGCGCGCCCAGGCATCACCATCAGGATGAGTTATTACTGGAATGGTCAGTTTGTCATAAGGCGGCAGGGGTGAATCTCTGCGCATGTCCACATCCACACCAGAAGCCCTTGCTACCGGACCCACCACACAATATTTCTTAATCAAATCCGCCGAGATAGGCGCTACACCCTGGGTCCTGGCCTGGAGTGCGGGTTCGTTTTCAATTACATCCAGCAGACCCTCTACCTGTGTATGAAGTTTTCGAACCGTCGATCGGATCATTGTGTCATGTTCTTCATCCAGATCAAAGCGCACGCCGCCGATCTGGTTTGCAGCGTGTGATACTCTACCCCCGGAAACTTCTTCCATGATATCCAGGGCCATTTCGCGATCGTGCCATGTGTGCATGAAAATCGTCTCCAACCCGACGTGCTTTGCCAGAATCCCAAGCCACAAAAGATGGCTGTGAACCCGTTCCAGTTCACACATCAACGCCCGGATGTATTGGGCGCGGGGCGGCACTTCAATGCCCAGCAAAGCCTCAACAGCAAAGCAGTAGGTTGTTGTGTGAATGTGAGAACAGATACCGCAAACACGCTCGATCAGGTGGACGTTTTTGATATATGTCCTTTCCTGCGCGAGCCGCTCGATCCCACGGTGAACATAACCCAATCTTAAAGACCCGCCCAAGACGCGCTCACCAGAAATGTCCACCATCATGGACAGGGGTTCTTTCAGTAGAGGGTGCTGGGGGCCGATAGGGATTGAAATTTTAGCCATCTTGGTCCTCATTTCGGATGAAGGGTGGCCCTTCAGACCAGTTATCAGGGAGTAAAAGTGGAGGGGTTTCTTCCCGACCGGTGAAGCTGATGCCGAACATCTCTGCGACCTCACGCTCATAAAAATCAGCACCCGGAAGCAAGGATTTAATGGAAGGAATTTCAGGATTCTCAACTGGCAGAACCATCATAAAGGAAAACCCTATCCCTTTCCAGAAGTGATAGAGGACTTCAATGACATCCTTCTGATCATCTCGCTGCTGGGCGGTGATCCCAGAAAGGTGGCTGCAATCGAATTCATTAACAAGAATTTTTGAAATCGCCAGGATGTGTTCCGGGGAGATTATAAAAGTTGTATCATTTTTTATGTCAACTGAGCTTTCAGCTGTCTCTTCGGAGAAGTCCTGTATTTTATGCAATAATTTATCCAGATTAATCGGTTCCATCAGCCGCAATCCTTTCGCGCAATTTGACCAAAGCTTCAATAATCGCTTCGGGGCGAACTGGGCAGCCCGGGATATAAAGGTCAACCGGTAAGGCATTGTCCACGCCACCCAACACAGTGTCGCTGCCAGAATAAATGCCGCCGGTATTGGAGCAACTGCCCACAGCGACCACCCACTTGGGGGAGGGCATTTGCGAGTAAATTTGCACAAGGGCATCCCGGGTTTGGTGGGTTACAGGGCCGGTGCATAACAGAACGTCTGCATGGCGAGGCGAAGCTTCAGCAATGATCCCTAGACGTTCTACATCATAGCGGGGAGTCAGCAGGTCTAAAATTTCAATATCGCAACCATTACAACCGCCGGTATTGAAATGGATCACCCACAGGGAATTTTTTTGTGCCCAACGATAAGTCTTTTTAATTAAATTCTTCAACATATAAACACACTTCCTTTATGAGCGCGTATTGAACCTTCCAAGCGCAAAGGCACTGATTGAGATCCCGAAAAGAAAGAACAATCCAATCAGGATCGCGCTTCTGTCAAGGGGCAAAGTGGCCAGCACCAACACAGCCACGTGCGCAATGCCGAATAACAGGGCGATCCGGAAAAACTTCTCATAAGACAAACGCGCTTCCAAAGGGGGAATCTTTTGGCCCCCAGAATACGGCAGGTGTTTGTCTGGGTGGTCAGGCCCACTGACCGCATGCCGTTGGATAATGATATACACCACAGTTAAAAATCCACAAATCAAGATAAAGGCAATCGGAGGGCTCAGCAGGAGATTGGTCATATGACCTCCATCCAGCGCAATACATAAGATACCAGGTTAATCCATGGTCCGGGATAGAGGCCTATCCCTATCAGGATTATGGAAAGCAACATGACCGGCGCGAGCATCCAGGCGGAAACACCTCTGGAAATTGAGACGATTTCTCCCGTTTGATCGCCCTCGCTTAAAGGGAGGTACTGCTTGACGAGCAAAGGCAGATAACCAGCCAAACCAATCACAGTGCTGACCAGGAAAACCGCCAAACACACACCTGCAAACCAGTCTCCAGATCTTAAGGCAGCGGAAAAAACCATCCACTTACCAGTAAACCCTGCCAGCAGAGGAATGCCCGCAAGGCTCGCCAGTGCGGTACTGAAGGACAGTGCAGCCCACGGCAGCCGTTGCCCAATGCCTTGCAGACGGGCCAAATCCTGCGTGCCGGCATGAAACTCATAAATACCTGCAGAGAGAAATGCCAGGCTCTTCATCAAACCAATCACTAAAAACAAGAACAACCCGGCGGAAAAGGCCTCATTTAATTCATAATAATAACCAATGCCAAACCCAAACATCAAATAACCGGTCTGAGCGATTGAAGAGAAGGATAAAAAACGCCTCAACAAGGTCTGGCCCAACATCCTGATCGACCCCAAAAGCATGTTGAAACATCCAAAAACCATCAGGAACACACCCAATTCGACCTGCGTCATCCCCAATCGCAGGCTGATCAAGGGCAGGATGAGCAGCATACTTTTTGAAAGCACCCCAGCCAGCAAACCGCTAACTGCGCTGGGGGCATGGCCGTAAACATCTGGAACCCAGGTATGCAGCGGCACAACCCCCGCCTTCAAACTGAACCCCACCAGGAAACAAGCCGCGCCAATCCGGGTGAAGCGGTCCGGTGATTCAAGGATATTCACAAGATGCAAATCCCCAACGCTCTGGTAAATAAAATAAACGCCCAGCAGCATGATCATGGTGCCCAGGCTGCTCATGATCAGATATTTAAACCCAGCCTTAATCGAGATCTCCTGGTGGAAGCGAAAGGCAATCAACGCACTGGCCGCAACAGTTGTCAGTTCAGTCAGCAAGAACAGGTTGAATAAATTCTTTGAAGTAAAGATGCCGTACAGCCCCACCTGTGTCAGCAGCAACAGCGGATAAAACAACAGATACCGCGGAACATTTTGCAGATATTCCCCGGAATAGATCGTAACTAAAATGGCAACAAATGTTGAGAAGAGCAGAACAAAGATCCCCGTCGCGCTGGGCCTGTAAAGGATCCCACCTCTGCCCTGAATCCCAAATGACGCCTCTGACCAACCCATTAAACTTGGCAGCCGGGTAAAGATCACCAGGTATGCCATCAGCGTACCTATCAAAACAAGCACCGTGAGCAACGCTTCAGCGCGATTGCTCAGGCGAAGCAACCGGGAAACGATATATACCATAAACGCTCCCGCAATTAAAATGGCAGCTGGCAGAACAGGAAGGACCATACCCCTCATAACTTGCCTCCGAATACCATTGTAAGGCCACGCATCGCCCAATTCAACAATGGGCCAGGTATCAGGCCTTCAATGATCAAGAAGATAGTCACCCCTAACGTGGGGATTATCAATGTAAGTGGCGCTTTGACAGGCAAATCTTCTGGCTGCTGATCCCCGAAAAAGATATTGCCAAAAAACCTCAGGGCGTAGATCACTGTCAGCAGCGACCCGATAAGGGTCATCACCGTTAGAGCAATTGAAACGCCAGAATCAAACCCGCCAGCAAAGATCATCCATTCGCTATTAAAAATACCCAGCGGGGGCATCCCGGAAATACCCAGTGCGCCGATGGCAGCAGCAATGCATAACGCGGGATATTTGAAACCCAAACCACTGATGTTCCGAATGTTCCGCTCCCGGGTGATGTTTATTATGATCCCAACGACCATGAACAGGAGTGCTTTGACAATGGCATGATACACCACATGCATGATTGCCCCTTCCATTCCGCGCAGCGTCAAAGTCCCCAAACCAAACAGAATATATCCCATTTGGCTGACGGAGCTATAAGCGATGATGCGTTTGATGTCACGCTCTGCCAGCGCCATCAACGCGCCATAAACCTCGGAAACCAATCCGCCGATCATCATCCAAATAGCGAAGGGTTGTAACGTTTCAAGTGGAAAAAGAGCAAAGGGAAATCGCAGTATCCCGTAAGTGCCCATTGAAAGCATGGCGGCAGCCAGAATGATGGTGACTGGCATCGGCGCGACAGTATGGGCATCCGGCAGCCAGATATGCAGCGGGAATACAGCCATCTTGACAGAAAAACCAATCAAGAAGAAGGAAATCAGGAAAACCTGCATGTTAGGCGTCAATTCGCTAATTTGGGCAATCCAAACACCCATGTTGGCAGTGCCAAAATTTACATAAAGCGTGATCAGGCAGACCAGCACTATCAAAGAGCCCATGTGCGTGATGATGAAGTATTTCAATGCCACTTTAAAGCGTATCTCGCCGTGTCCCCAGACCAGGATCAGCAAAACCGAGGCGAGCAGCATCAATTCCCAAAAGATAAAAAATAAAAAGACATCATCGGCGAGGGTAGTACCCGACATGCCCAGGCTGAACAACAGCAGCAGGGCATAGTAATAATTACTGTGTTTCTCCCCGGTCTTCTCCCCCAACGAGTAAATCATCGCCGCCAGTGTGACCAGAACCTCGGTCAATAAAAACACAATCGAGAGCCAGTTCAGTTCCAGCCTGAAGGAAATCGACATATTAGGAATCCAGGGAAGTGAAAAAATAACCGAACCATTCTGTTTAAGAGTCGAAATCAGCACGATGGGGATGATCAGCGCAAAGGACTCGCTAATGATCCCAATTGAAGCCGCCTGATTTTTGGTTGCTTTGCGCCAGATAAGCAGGACGACCACACCAAGAACGGGGAGGGCTGTAATACCCGGAAGTAAGATTTCATGAAATTGCATCTGACTCTCCTCTTCTATACAACGAACAACAAAACAATAATGGCCACCAGAAACAATGGGATCAGCGCTAAGTCCCAACGCAATGTCTTCTTGAGAACATTACGTTCGTAGGATGCCAGCTTATCGAGCGCGCCATCTACAAAGTCATCGGTTTTTTGGGCAGGCTTAACTTCCACTGTTGCCAGTGTGACTTCAGAAGCGCGCATCACCCACTGCGTGATCCTGGTCCAGCCCTTCTCAAATCCACCTTCAAAATTGTCGTGTAACCAGGACGCCAGCACGCCAAAAAAATCTGCCATTGCAAAGAACCCATTGGAGAGAACGCCCGTTTCGAGCTTTTGGCTTATCCACCCCGCGCTGCGATCCAGCAATCCGCCCGGGAGATCTTCAAAGGAATAACCCTTTTGAGACAAGCGGCTGCCTTTTTCGCCCACAGGTCCTGCCCGAAAAACATTCAGCCACAACCAGAAAATAAGGATGCCATTCAGCGCAATCCAGGCGATCATAAAAGGCAGAGACCAAGCACTGGTATTCACCCATAGAAAAAGTGTATTCAATACCAGTGGCGAGAGCCATAACCAAAACTTATCCATAGCATTTTTTTGCTCTTCATAAATGATGAAAATCGTTCGAATGGCAACAAGGCCCAAGAGGTAGTAGCCCAGATATCGGGTCCCTTGCATAGTGGCTGCCGCCAGAACCAGGCATCCTAATAACCCATTTGTATGCAAAAACCGATCTGCCCCGATGTGAGTCCTTCTTTTAAGAAAAACGATCAATAAGAAAAGACCAAAACTTACAAACAACACAAGATCTTGAAAAAAAGGCGCTGCATGAACAATAGGGACAATCCGGTAGAGCAGGTAAAACCCCAGAACAGGCATCAAAAAGCCGGACAGCCAAAAAAGAGTAACTGGAACCGTTTCACGTGTATGACGCTGCCAAATACCCAAAGGCCAGATCCCCAGCTTGATCAGAATCGCGAAAACAAAACCCAGCAACACCCAGGTCCTGCCTGGCTCGGGCATTTCAGCTGCCGCAGAGATCATCCGGGTTATATCAAGTGTCCCTGCATCAGCGTTGATCAGTAGAATAGAGACCAAAAGACACAGATCGCCTAAACGAAGAATTTGGAAAACTGATATAAATTTTTTTACGTTTTGAGACTCTTTAAAAGACGTCAAAATTGAAAGCGCAACAAACAACCCTACCAGGTCGAGGGCAATATAGCGAATCATAAACTGCCCGCTCATCAGTGCTAAAAAACCGCTGGAAAGCGAGAGATGCACCAATACAGAAGCATAAGTGGTCAGGGGACGGCCGTCTTTGCGGTCCACCCAATAGATCGCAGCCAATGCCAGGAGGAGCCCGGCGAACAGCAAAACCCCGGTGAGGGAAATGCTAAAAGTAATAGGATCTTCCATAAAATAAATCGAGGTCGAAATATCTCTTTCTCCAAGCACCCCCAATCCAATAGTTGCCAAGAAAAGAAGCCCGAGTTCAACAGGGAACAAGACATTGCGTTTTGCCTTAATTAAGAAAACACAAAAAATACCCGTCAGAAGAGGAAGGAAAATTAAACTAAAAAATAAAAGATTGCCGAAATTAAGCATTATCATTCCCGAAATTCCGCATCACTCAACAAAATCCTTCTCGTCCTGTGCATGCCGTGCGATATGAATGATCATCGTCAATGCCAGGCCGATCACCACCGCTTCGATCACCAGCGCAGAGATCACCATCGATTGTGCCAGGGTGGGATCGCCTTTTTGCCATCCAGTAAGAATCAACCCCAGGCTGATACTTTGCAGCATAAGTTTAAGGCCAACAAGCTGCCTGATATACCGCTTTCTCAAAAAAAAGCACAACAGCCCAAGAATAAAAACTGCCAGCACACAAACATGGACAAAGGTCACCAACCAGCTTGGGAGGATCAAATCAGTCATCGTTTTCCTCCACTGGTAAAATCGCTGCGATTCCAAACGCACCTGCAAGGACCAGCACAACTAGCACAATCAGGTCAAGCGCGCGATATTCCCAAAACCAAGACCGAAAATCCGTACGAGCCACATCCAAAGAATTTTCTGGATGAATGACCTGGAAAAAGACCCAACCCGAGACAAGAAGAAATAATACAGCGATGACAATAAACCGATTGATCTTCATTGTTCAGTCCACTTCATCTAAAGACTTGTCTGTGATGCTGGTTGCGACGATGAACAGCACGCTAATCAGGCCGGCACCCACGCTCAACTCGAAAGCACCGGCGAAAGGCGTTTCGAAGATAAAGAACAGGATCGCCAGCAGCATGCTGCCAATACCGATGGCAGAAATAATTACAATCAATTTGCGCGCCGTCAACACAATGATCGACGTCAGCACAAAAGCGATCGATAATATGAGAATAAACCAGGCTGCAAGGGTCACGTCATCCTCCGGGTGGCGTGAGAGATGCAGAAGCGCATTTCTGCGCCGCTGAAAAATCTATTTGGTTTGAAAAAATCTTGACTCAATAATTAAAATTTCATTCTCCTGAGGTCAAGTCGCTACCGTTGCAAGCCTAAGGCAGCCCTCAACAGTAAACTCCTCGGTAATCACGGCTCGACGAGGTTCTAAATTATTATATGCCCTCAAAGAGGGGTAGTCAATCAAAAGGAGCAGTTTTTGATATTCATCAGATTAGAACTAGAAGAAAATCATGAACAGGCGTATTTTATTTCCTGGTTATCGAGAATAGACGAATAAGCTTTGGTAATATCAAATGCATATGACAAGTAACTGAAACTCCCGAGTGAAGGAGAGATTGCGATGAAACCCCAAACCTTCCATTACGACCGTCTGGTGAAGAGCGAAGACCTGAACCACCACGGCACATTGTTTGCCGGACGCTCTGCGGAATGGTTCGTGGAGGCGGGGTTCATCGCCGCCGCCAGCGTCCTGCCTGCCGGGAACATCGACTACATCAAGATCCACGGGATGACACTGATCGCCAGCTTTAAGAGCAAGATTATAA
>JBMCLF010000052.1:0-9739 GCA_048615215.1 Candidatus Brevefilum sp. | reverse complement strand
CAGTGGTGGGGCAGGACTGACAGCCGGAATCGGCGCTGGGATGGGTATCGGTAACGCCCTGAGTGGTGCGCTCAACCAGCAGCAACAGCAGCAGGATCAGGGTTCAGAAAAAGGTGGCAGCGGGGCAGGAGGCGCCAAATTGGGCGCCATGCCTGACGTAATGACACCCGATGAAGCAGCTGAATATCTGAAAGTGTCGGCTGAAGATGTTGTTGCAGCCATTGAGGAAGGCGATCTCAAAGCCCGTAAATTAGGGAAAGCTTATCGCATCAGCAAAGAGGCCCTCAAGGATTTCATGAACGGCTGAAAGTAGAAGCATAAATACAACAGGATGTTGAAAATTCCAACATCCTGTTTTTTTCTTAAGGGTCAATTACCCAATACCTTTAGCAAAATAATGGCATTGATCTCATGGTATAATTTTTTAACATTTGATTAACGCCCGAGATCGGATTAATGAGACTTCACGAATATCAATCAAAAGAAATCTTTGCAAGCCATCATATCCCCATACCAAGAGGCCGGCTGGCATCCACGCCAGAAGAAGCTAAATTGATCGCAGAAGAATTGGGCGGCCCAGTGGTTCTTAAAGCTCAGGTCCTGGTAGGCGGCCGGGGGAAAGCCGGTGGAATACGTCTGGTAAAATCACCCGAAGAAGCTGAAGAAGAAGCCGCAAAAATCCTTGGGGCACGGATCAAAGACATCCCCGTCCGGCGTTTATTAATCGAAGAAGCCGTTAACATCCAACAAGAGATATATTTTGGTATGACGGTTGATCGTGAACAGGGGAAAACGATCCTGATCGCCAGTGCTGAAGGGGGAGTTGACATTGAGGAAGTCGCGCAAACCTCACCTGAAAAAATTGCCCGTGTCAGCATCAACCCTTTGATGGGTTTGCGGGATTATCAAGCCCGAAATATTGCCACTGAAATCGAGATTCCTCGCTTGCTGTGGCGCTCCTTTATCATGTTCTCACAAAATCTATATCAGGCATATCAAAACCTGGATGCAACTTTGGCAGAGATCAACCCGCTTGTGATTACCAGCGCCAAAAGGCTGATGGCCCTTGATGGAAAAATGATCCTGGATGATAACGCCCTCTTCCGGCACCCCGAATTCGTCGATAAACGCGATACATCCATCGAACAGCCAGAGGAACAGGAAGCCCGAAAATTTGGCCTGGCCTACATTAAACTCGACGGCAATATCGGATGTCTGGTCAACGGCGCCGGCCTGGCCATGGCCACCATGGATATCATCAAACACAAAGGCGGAGAACCGGCCAACTTCCTGGACATTGGCGGAGGCGCCAGCGCCGAAAAGGTAGCGGCGGCCTTACGCATCATACTGGCAGACTCCCAGGTTGAAACCGTGTTAATTAATATTTTTGGCGGTATCACCCGCTGTGATGAGGTCGCCAATGGCATCCGCCAAATCTTAGATTTGATCGATACAGAAATCCCTTTTATCATTCGGCTTGTCGGCACAAACGAAAAAGAAGGCCGGGAGATCCTGGCAGATGCTAACCTTGAAACCGCAGACACCCTGGAAGAGGCAGCTATGAAAGCTGTGGAAAAAGCTGGAAAGAGGCCGGGATGAGCATTCTGATTAATAACGAAACACGTTTGCTTGTTCAGGGCATCACCGGGCACGAAGGTCACTTCCACACACGGCAAATGCTGGAATACGGCAGCAATATTGTCGCTGGGGTGACCCCGGGGAAAGGCGGTGAATGGGTCTTGGAAGGTAAAGTTCCAGTGTTTGATTCCGTCCGTGCGGCAGTAGAGGTAACCGGCGCCAATGCCAGCATAATTTTTGTCCCCTCACGATTTGCCGGGGATGCAATCCTTGAAGCGGCAGATGGTGAAATAAATTTGATTGTTTGTATCACAGAAGGAATTCCAGTTAAAGAGATCCTGCAAGTGAAACACGTTATCACGCAAAAAGGAGTCCAACTGATCGGACCCAATTCGCCCGGCATCATCTCACCACCCTGGTCCAAAGCCGGGATCATTCCCGGATCAATAACGCACCAAGGACCGGTGGGGATTGTCTCCCGATCGGGGACACTGACCTACGAGGTGGTATATGCCCTCAAACAGGCAGGAATTGGTACCAGCACCTGCGTAGGCATTGGTGGCGATCCAATCATCGGCTGCAATTTCACAGACATCCTTTCCCATTTTGAAGGGGACTCACAAACAGAACTGGTGGTGATGATCGGTGAAATTGGGGGTCAGGATGAGGAGCAGGCTGCTGAATTTATCGCCAGCCATATGACCAAACCCGTCATTGGTTTCATCGCCGGGCAGGCTGCACCGCCCAACAAACGCATGGGACATGCGGGCGCCATCATCGAAGGCGAAGTGGGGACAGCTGAATCCAAAGTCACCGCTCTTCAAAATGCCGGCGTGCAGGTGGCCAAATATCCAGATGAAATTCCTGAACTTGTAAAAAAATATTAAGTATCGTAATAATTAGTGATCCTTGGCTTGGGCGAACAAGGTGAATTACATCTTTTCGACATCTACAAAGAACCCGTTCATTTGACCTTGTGATTGGCGGATCGCACGAATTGCTCGCCCGTCAATTGCGCGATTATTACTTACGCAGTCAAAACATACTTGAGGCCAATGCTATCTTAGTAAAGACATGGGTTCAGGTAATATTGGAAGAAAATGAGGCCAACCGTGATCAGGCCAGCCGTACTTGTCGCCTGCTTGATTTCAGATCACAAATAATCCCCAACCAGCATGGTGAAAATTAGGAAAATCTGCTTCGTAAATAACCATTCACCTTATTGCATGGTATCAAAGTTTTCCAAAATGATTTTTCCCTGTTCCTCTCCCAGGTAAAGCGGCGTTTCAGTTCCAGATATTCGGTTTCCGGCGTGAACCCAAACCAGGGGTATTTTTCTTTTGCGAGCCAGAGCGACCAGTTCTGCTGTCATCCACTTGCCCTGAGCTTCCGCCCCATCCCAAATCGCGATCAGTACATCACACAAATCTATCACACGATTACCTGCTGCTTGATAGGATTCATCACGATCGTTTACCTCGGGTGGCTGTAAGACTTCATCAGCAAGCTCCATCAGATTGACAAAATCAGCTTTGGATGAAAGCGTATTAAAATCTGCCATGTATTCCTCCACATCCAACGGAAGGGACACAATTAATTTCGCCCCCTGCCAACGGGCAAAGGCGCGATATGGGACCATCCGGTCGGCGCCTTCCGCCAGCCGCGAAAGGAGAATAAATGGCGGGTCAAAATGCTCATCGATAATTTCTAACGCATGATCAATGCTTGTTATGAGTTCTTCAGAATCAGCCAGAAAACGATGTCCGGTAACGCCAATTTTTGTCATAATTAAATTTCTTTGACAGGAAATTATAAATATCAGAACCAAATATCATCGACTTTGACCTTAGCGTATCACCAATCCAATCCATTGTCCAGAAGTCATTTCAACGATGTCAGACCGGGGCCTTCCATGGGTATAATAAATTAAAGAGAATTAGTAACTCCTCAGGGTAATGAGTCAATAGAAAAGAATTTTTGGCTTAACTCAGGCCTGTAAAGAACGTGGCAAAAAGGATTAATTGATTTCCTTGCATGAGATAAATCGTTTCCGGGAAAGAACCGGGCACCAACTAGGCTTACATGAAGCGACCCCCCTTCACTGGTTGAGACCATTCGCAAATGGCAGTGCAAAGTCGCCCTGGCAACCATGTCTCGATGTCAGCAGGTCATCCGTATGATGAATGCCCTGAATCTGGAAAATGTCTTTGATTTCATTGCCACCCGCGAAGATGTAGTTCCGCCTAAACCCGATCCAGAGATCTACTACCTCGTTGCGGAGGCGCGCGATGTCTCGATTGAGGACTGTCTGATCCTCGAAAAATCCCCTGCGGGAGTCCGGGCAGGGTTGAATGCTGGCGCCGAGGTAATTACCCTTGTTATAGGAATCACACAAAAAGCTGCTTCAAGATGGAGACCTCCCATCAGTCTTTATTCTGGACAGCCCCACCAACCTTCAACCCATAGTGGAAAACACTGATAAAAAGCATCATTAACCATGATCAATAAATTTCGATTTAAAATCCAAATCAATTACAGGAGATAAAAAATGGAAAAGACCTATCGTTGGGGCATCATCAGCACAGCCAACATCGGCCGCAAAGCAATGATCCCCGCCTTGCAGGCATCACCAATGGCGGAGGTTGTGGCCGTTGCCAGCCGGGATGAAACCCATGCAAGACGTTTTGCGGATGAACTGAACATTCCCAAAGCTTACGGAGATTATCAGGACCTGTTGGATGATCCGGAAATCAACGCCATTTATAACCCCCTGCCCAACCATCTGCACAAACCCTGGAGCATCAAGGCTGCACAATCAGGAAAACATATCCTCTGCGAAAAACCTCTGGCTTTGAACGCGGAGGAATGTGAAGAGATGTATGAAGCAGCAGATACCAACAATGTCCTGCTTATGGAATCTTTCATGTACAGGCATCACCCCCGCATCCAGGCAGCAGTCCAGATGGTCAGGAGGGGAGAATTGGGTGAGATCAAGACCATTGAATCAGCCTTTACATTCCGTTTGAGAGATAAGAATAACATCCGTTACCAGCCCGAAATGGGCGGCGGTGCCTTAATGGATGTGGGATGTTACTGCCTGAATCTCAGCCGGTTAATGGCTGGCCGTGAACCGCTCAGTGTTCAAGCCCAAGCGGAGTGGTCCGCATCGGGTGTGGATAAACAACTGGTGGGATTACTGGATTTCGGTGAATCCCTGCTGGCGCATTTCGACTGCGGGTTCAATCAATCCCGCCGTCAGCGCGCCATTATCGCCGGGACAGAAGGTTTTATCGTTCTGCGCGACGTATTTTTGCCCGGCACCAAAACAACCCAAATTCACGTCGTCAGAGACGGTGAAACAGAGGTGCATAATTTTGACAGCGTGGATGAATACCAGTTGATCGCAGAGGATTTTATGCGGGCAGCAGAAAAAGGGGAAACGCACACTCCCCCTTCAGACGCGATTGCCAACATGCGCGTCATTCAATCCTTATTAGATTCGGCAAAGCAGGGTGGAAAACCAATCAAATTATAGTAAAATTTTCCCCGATTGGAATCTCCCCATGCCCAAAAAGAGCCCCTCAACCTTCATGAGGGGCTCAGATAAGTACTTGAGGACTATTCTTTCTTGCTCTCAATATAGTTAACTGCATCTTCTACGGTTTGGATTTCGCGGGCGTCTTCATCTGAAATCGTGATATCAAACTTCTCACAAAAACCATCGATCAGGAAAAATTGGTCCATCGAATCAGCCTGTAAATCTTCAATAAAGCGGGTATCTTGGTTGACCTTATCCTCTTCAACCTTAAGCACATCTACAATGACTTCTTTAACTTTTTCAAATGTATCGGGCATAACGACTCCTATCTGTGATATGATTATTCAAATTCTAACGCGCCTTGGCCCACTGTCAAGGTTATGGATCAGGCTCCTTAGTGTTTAACCCTTTACCATGAGAAAAGATACGCAAATCCCCGGTCGTAAAGCCGACCACATTCAGATTAATCTTGAGCGGGACGTCCAATCTGCCCTGACCACAGGCCTGGAAAGATATCGATTCATCCACCAGCCACTACCCGAATTCTCTCTGGAAGATGTCAACTTAGGCCAGACCTTGTTTGGCAAGCATCTGCCGGTGCCAGTACTGGTTTCATCCATGACGGGCGGTACCGACAAGGCAGCACGCATCAACCGCAATTTAGCCGCTGCAGCGCAGGAATCAGGTTTGGCCATGGGCGTTGGCTCGCAAAGAGCCGCCATCGAGAACCCATCCCTTGCAAAATCCTTTCAGGTCCGGAATTACGCACCTGATATTTTATTATTCGCCAACCTGGGTGCTGTGCAGCTCAACTATGGATTTGGGTTTGATGAATGCCGCCGCGCAGTGGAAATGATCGAAGCTGACGCCTTAATTCTGCACCTCAACCCCTTGCAAGAAGCCTTGCAACCCGAGGGGAATGTGGACTTTTCCGGCCTGGCAGATAAAATTGCAATGCTAAAACGCAAACTAACGGTTCCCCTGATTATTAAAGAAGTTGGGTGGGGCTTTTCCAAACAAGCAGCCCAACACCTGTACGATGCTGGGGTGGATGCTCTGGATGTTGCCGGGGCTGGCGGGACCTCCTGGTCCCAGGTCGAGATGCACCGCATCAAAGACCCTTACCAGGCACAAACGGCGGCCGCTTTCGTTGATTGGGGCATTCCCACAGTCAGAGCATTGCAGAACGTTCGAGATGTCAGCCAGGATTGGCCGGTATTCGCATCCGGAGGCCTTCGTAACGGCGTTGACATCGCCAAATGCCTTGCTCTGGGTGCCACGCTGGGCGGCATGGCCGGCACCTTCCTAAAAGCTGCAAACGACTCCCTGGAAACCACGCTTCATGTAATGTCCATGATCGCCAATCAGATCCGGATTGCAATGTTCGCCTGCGGTGCCCGGACCTTGCCTGACCTGACACCTCAATTACTCACAAAAATCCCTGAGAATGATCAATCATGAACTTTGCGGATTATCAAAATCATTACAACCCTCTGATAGAAGAATCCCTCAAATCACAACTGCAGCGTTTTCAATTTGGTAAAAGCCAGAATCTGATGCGGATGCTCACCTATCATCTGGGATGGGACGATAACGGCATTCATGGCAAACGCCTGCGTCCTTTAATTACGCTGCTGTGTACACAAGCCCTGGGTGGAAACACTCAATCCGCCATGCCAGCGGCAACAGCGATTGAGCTCCTGCATAATTTCACACTGATTCACGATGATATTGAGGACCGCTCCCCCATGCGCCATGGACGAAAGACCCTCTGGAAGCGTTGGGGCGAAGCCCAGGCGATCAACGCCGGGGACGCTTTATTCAGCATCGCACAATTGTCCATTCTTGATCTTAAAGAATCCGTGGGATTTAAGGCTGCGATCAAAGCTGCTCGGTATTTCAATCAAACCTGCCTGCAGCTGACGCAGGGGCAATACCTGGATATCGCATTAGAAAATGAATGTGAAACGACCCTGGATACATACCTGGAAATGATCCAGGGTAAAACAGGGGCATTGATCGCATTTTCTGCCGCTGTTTCCGGAGTTATTGCCGGAACCGATCAAACCAATATCGGTCTGCTAAAAACATTTGGTGAAAGTCTTGGAATTGCCTTTCAGATTCAGGATGATTTTCTCGGGATCTGGGGAGATCCGGATATCACAGGAAAATCTGCAGTCAGCGACATACTCGCGAAAAAGAAGTCCCTGCCAGTGTTGTTTGGCCTGCAAAATTGTGATGAATTTCGGAGATTATGGTCAAAGGGAGATGTCAACCCGGAACAGGTAAAACGAATGGCAGGGATCCTCGAAACTTGCGGTGCAAAAGCGTACGTGAGAAACAGTGCTGAACAATACACTGTAAAAGCTTTCCGCGCTCTGAAAAACTTATTCCCTTCCAATGCTCAGGAAAACGAACCTGCAGAAGCCTTGTTTGAGTTAACCGAGGATTTATTAGGTCGAGAATTCTAAAATCCAATAATTACCTACGCTGTTTCAACAGCTAATGTCCGCCGATATTTACGGCTGCGGAACATTAACCAAAGCACCTGCACGAGGTGAGCAACCACATATGCAGTTGCCGCAACATAAACACCTGTAATTGTTTCCATCAGGACGCCGATCAATAAAATAGCACTTAAAGCGATCAGGAACATCACCACCGCCTCTGCAACCGGACCGGTTTTCTCTTTATTGACGATGATCCCATGAAAGAAACTGATGTAAATGCTGATAAAGGTCAGTGGAACGCCGATCATCAGGACATTCATCGCCACCGGGACAACGTCTGTTTTCAAATTGGAAATATAGGTGAACCACAAGCGTGAAAGCGGCATTACAACAACCACCAGCGCTATGCCCAGAGTGACCAGAGACGCTAATCGGGCAAATTTTCGCAAAACTGAAAAAGATTTCGGTTCTTCAAGCAAAGCCACAACGGCCTCGTTAAATGCCATTCCAGGGCTGCGGAATATAAACAACAACCCCGTCACCACCGACCAAACTGCCAGGGACTCTACAGGTTGGGGCATCCGGGAGACGGTGCCACTAATCAAAGGCTGCCACAACAACCAGAGTGAAGAAGTCAGTGCTAATGGCGTGTAAAATGAGGCAAACCGTTTGAGTGTCAGCGGCTTTTGCGCAGGCGGCGCTTGGCGGATTTCAGATCGAATACGCCGGATGCGCAACCCGGCATAAATCGCCTCAAAACTCACGCCCAACCCCTGTGCCAACCCAGCCAGCGCGGCCCCAGGGATGGTTTTGAGGAACATACCCAAGGTCAACACAATGGCCACCGTTACCAGCCGGACCAGGGTTGTCTGGCCGACCATGTTAGAATGCCCAAACCGGATCATCGTCCCCTGCTGAAAACGACGGTAAGCGATCCCCAACGTCCAAGGAGAGACCAGCAGCAGCCCCATCCGTGCAGGTTCAACCACCGCGTCCGGTGCGCTCAGCAGCACGTTAACTACAAAATCATAAATCGGTGTCAATGCCACCAGAAGATGCAGGCCGGTGAGCAAACCGCCCATCAACAGTGTGATCTTCTTCAACTTTTGATAAGATTTCCAATCTCGACTGAGGGCGGTTGATGCCGCCAGGAGCATGATCACAGGGGCCTCGATCGTCAGAGCGATCGGAAAAACCACCCCACCATAAGCAGCCAGGTTGATTTCTGGATTCGCCAGCCGGGCAACAATGGCGTTGATCGTGGGCAGCTCAATGCTCATCAGCATCCAGCTTCCCACGAGCGGCAGCCAGGTAATGAGAACATCTTTCATTGATAAGAATTTGGCTTTGGTGATATTTCTATGTGGTATTTCCAAGATTTAATTCCTCAATATGTAAGGTGATATCTATTTCTTAATGAGTTGATGAAATAGGTTTTTCTAACTTTTGTGAAAGTATACCACCCCGCGCAAAATCAAATCAGTTTAACAAAGATTTCCATGCTTTCAAACGATCTGCTGAAAATCACCGATCAAATCCTGGTAAACCATCAGCTTTTAATTTTTTGAATTGAAACAATTCGTGAATGGATTTCAGTAGGTTTGAATCAAACCTTAGGATCCACTTAAATCAAGTTTAGGTTCAAGCCCCAAGATTATTTAGGGATTCCTGTTTGACGATTGATAAATTTTTTTATGTAAAGAATTAATTTGATGTTCAAATAAATGAAACTCATAATTGAAGGGTCATCTTTGAAATTAATCTTCCCCCCAACCGCTTGGAACGTCATAGTCAAAATCACGCAGCATATCACCTGCTCTTAACCAAATGACATCCGCAGAATCTAATAATTCCACCGGGCATCGTTCTTTGTAATTTTCAATCTCTTCCACGGTCATGGATAAGTTTTGAAGATCAATCTGGTAGAACATTTGGCACTGAACAATGTCCAGCTTTCCAAACTGGAAAAAGGGTGGCTGAATTTTATCCGGAATAATACGGCCATGAGCGTAGAACTCGAATTTAATTTCAGCCGCGTAAATCAACCGGTAGGGATCCAATTTACCAATTACGGAACTGCCATGCATCCATGATGGTTTTTGAATTTCCAGATAATCAAGAAGGGTTGGGGCAATATCGAGGTTTTGTGTGCTTTCGCTGACCTCACCTGCAA
>JBMCLF010000051.1:0-9770 GCA_048615215.1 Candidatus Brevefilum sp. | reverse complement strand
CTCCAGGCCCTTTTCGCACAGATGTCGCAGATAAGTTTGCGTTGTGAAGGTTTCGGGAACAGAAAAGAGGGGCAGGTGATATCCGGTGGGTGTGAGGTCCACTTCACATCGTTCGGCGATCTTGAGGGTGTTTTCGATCGCACCGGGTACATGCCCGAACAATTCCTGCATTTCCTCTGCGGTTCGCAGATAATAAGTATCGTCACCCATACGCATCCGGTCCGGGTCGGCAAGGAGCCTTCCGGTCTGGATGGTTAACAGGATGTCCTGCAATCGGGCATCTTCCGGGGTAATGTAGTGTACGTCATTCGCGGCAATAAACTCAACCTCGTACTGGTTGCCCAGATCAATCAATTGCTGATTGGTTTGGGCCAGCCCGTCAATATTATGTGATTGCAGTTCGATGAAAAAGTTTTCTCGCCCAAAGACATCCAGATACCATTTGAGGTATTTCTCTGCGCGTTCGGGATTATTTTCACGAAGGGAGCGGGGGATTTGCCCGGAAAGACAGCCGCTTGTGGCAATCAGGCCTTCATGATGCGCTTTGAGGAATTCCAGGTCAATCCTGGGGCGATAATAATAACCCTCAAGCTGAGAGGCTGAAGCGATTTTGAGAAGATTTTTGTAGCCGGACATATTTTCAGCCAGCAGCAGCAGGTGAAAGGCGCGTTTGTCCTTGCGTGGGTCCCGGTCGGTCATCTTTCGGGGGGCAAGATAAGTCTCAAGGCCGATGATGGGTTTAATTCCCGCGTCCACTGCGGCGTTGAAGAATTCCACTGTGCCGTACATGGTGCCATGATCGGTCAAGGCCACTGCCGGCATGTCGAGTTCTTTGGCACGAGCCACGAGCGGTTTGATCTTGCTGAATCCATCTAAGATGGAATAAGTTGAGTGGACGTGAAGATGAACAAAAGACATAAGAATAAATTGTGAATGTATAACGATGTTGGACAAAAATTGCGCCCACTGACTTCATCCCTGGACGCATATGATATTTGAATTATAGCATGGGCGAATCTTGAAAGAAAACCCCAGCCTTAAAAATTTTGGAATTTTAAGGATGTGTTTTTCCTTTACCTTTAAATTCACTTCTGCAACTGGGTGGTACCCATACGAGTGTAATAGCTAAATTTCTTGCCAAGGGTTTTCTTTCGGTGATTTATCGCCACACGGTCGCGCGCTTCCGTCAGCGGTGCGCGGCCAACGCCAACAGCACGGTAAAGATCGAAAGCAGCAGTTGCCCCGGCTACAGACAGCACAACCAGCAGGGTTTCAATGAGAAAATTGGAGAAGATGCCGTTCTCTGCGAAAAGGGGTGTGATCACATACAGGTAAAGCGGATAGGGGAGGAGCATCAGTAGGATCTGAAAAATCTCATTGCGGACAAAGCGTTGTGCGCAATGATCGCAGATAAAATGATTCTCTGACCCAAGGATAGGTGTGTCCTGCGGGGCAAGTTGTTTGCGGGCTGCCCTTTCCCGGGCGTTACCGATGCTCTCGGTATAGTGGAATTGACCCTCTGCACCCTGCCGCTCCTGGCCGCAGCGCAGGCAGGCCTGGCCTTCATCAGGTTGATGGCCCTGATCCTGCCGGGTCTTTAAAAGTGTTAGAACGCATAAAACAATTGCTGTGACGGGTGCCACAATCGCTGTGAGGATCCGGATGATGCTGATGATGATATTCATGTTTTTCCCATTCTGATTGGCTAACTAAAGGCGATTTTACCCTAATTTAGTAGCAGGTATGTTAGGTAAAGCCTTTTTCCTCAGGTATAAACTCAAAAAGCGAAGTGCAATCACACTTCGCTTTTATTGTTAGATCGCTTAATGTCAGATCCGGTTGACAGTCACAAATATGTATGGGCTGCGTTTCGTTTCCCGGTATAGGAAAGATTTTACAGAGCGTAGAACTTCATGTTCCAGGTTGCCATTCGCTTTTGCGATTGTGCTCTGCAGTTGTCGAGCCAGACTGTCTTCGAGGGGCTCGAGATCCTCCGGAAGCATGAATCCTCGGGTGAGAATTTCAGGCTGCCCTTTGAGGTTGCCTGTATCCTTGCTGACGGCAATATTGACCACCAGGATACCGTCCTGTCCCAACGATTCCCGTTCACGGATGATGTTTCGATCAACATGGCCCACGCCGATGCCATCCACGAAGATGTAATCTCCCGGGATGCGTTCGGCAAGATGTAATTGCCCATCCTCAAATTCAATGATCTGGCCATTTTCCACAACTGTGATCCGGTCCTTGGGAATGCCGACTTCCTCGGCCAGTTTGGCATGCTGTTTGAGCATCCGAAGTTCGCCATGGATAGGGATCAGGTGCTGAGGGCGGACCAGGTGGAGTAGCAGTTTCATCTCTTCCTCACTGGCGTGTCCAGAGACGTGCACCGGTGCGATCGATTCATAGATTACATCCGCGCCTCTGCGGAAAAGGTTATTAATCACGCGAAAAACCGGTTCCTCGTTGCCGGGAATGATCTGGGAAGAAAGGATGATGGTATCCCCTTCACGAACATCAAATTTGTGGTTGGTGCCGTTTGCCAGGCGTCCCATGATCGAGCGGGGTTCGCCCTGGGAACCAGTAGCCATCAAGACCACCTTGTTGTCGGGCATGGAGAGGGATTTCTCCAATGAGATTACCAGCCGTTCGGGGAAGTCTACATAGCCCAATTCGCGAGCCATTTTCATATTATCGACCATACTCCGGCCGGTGAAGGCGATCTTCCGTCCGTGGCGCTCGGCTGCATCAGCAACCTGCTGCATGCGAGAGATCAATGAAGCAAAGGTAGCCACCAGAATGCGGCCTTTCGCGTTTTCAAAGACTTCGTCCAGAGCGTCGTTGATCGTCATTTCGGATTGGGTCCAACCGGGTTTGGTGGCATTGGTCGAATCCGCCAGCAGGGCGAGAACGCCGCGTTCGGCGAATTCTGCCAGTTTGGCGTAGTCTGTGGGCCAATTGTCCACCGGAGTGTGGTCGAACTTGTAGTCGCCGGTGTGGACCACCAGGCCGGCTGGTGTTTCAATACCGAGTCCGACTGCATCCGGGATTGAGTGGCAAACGTGGAAGAAATCAACCTTGAACGGGCCAATTTGCACCGTATCGCCCGCATTTACATCTCGAAAATCGGCTTGGGCTGCCATCCCGTAGCGGTTGAGTTTGACCTCAACCAGGCCGCGGGTGAGCTTGGTAGCGTAAAGCGGTGCATCAACCATCTCCAGCACGTGCTGGATGGCGCCGATGTGATCTTCGTGACCGTGGGTGAAAACAATCCCGCGCACGAAATCTTTTTTGTCTCGTAAATAATTTTCAAAATCAGGGATGATGTAATCAATCCCGATCATGTCGTTTTCGGGGAACATGATCCCAGCATCCACGATGAGGATGTTATTTCCGTACTCGTAGAGGGTCATGTTTTTCCCAACCTCACCGAGGCCCCCAATGGGGACAATTCGTAATTTTCTATTGTTAGTCATTCTTGTTCATTTTCCTTCTGTACACTCCTGTACAATTAAATAGTGTTTGATTGTTATTTTTTATAGTAAATGGGATTTTCCCATTTGAAGTCAAATTTAATTTATTATTTATTATAATTTTATTCAATTAAAAACGCCCTGCGGCATCAGGCCGGTCAGGGCGGAGTATTGCTGTTTAATCATCAGTCAATCATGCCAAATCTTACCAATGGCCGTTTCCGGCCGAAAGCCTGTCGCTTTCCAATAAAAGATTGTAGCATCTGGGAGGCGTAAAGTCAATCTAAGCGGCGGGATTTAACTTTATTCTGATAAAGCTTAATGGCGGATTACAAATTATTAATAAATTCTTTGGCAAAAAAATTGATTTCAGGACTTAAATTTCGCTTTTTATTGTGCTATAATGATGGCCTGAATGGCCCTCTAGCTCAATTGGTAGAGCAGTTGACTCTTAATCAATTGGTTCGGAGTTCGAGTCTCCGGAGGGTCATCTCTCATTTAAAATGTGAGTGGTGCATTGGGGATGGAAAATAGTTATCAGGTATTAGGTATTAGTTATTAGGATGCTTTGACCCTTCATGAATTATCTTGTTTGGTTTATGTGAGGATTGAAAAAGTAACTCTAATTTTCCATGGAAGTAAAATAATCCCTCAAAAGTTACTATTCACTAATCCCTATTCCCTATTCCCTAATCACTACTCACTAATCACCAATCGCTTTTTTGTAGTATCAGGTATCAGGTATTAGTTATTGGGTAATAGGAACTGATGACCCATCCTGATTTATGGTGACAGATTCATTAGGCGCAGGAATCATACATTCAAGAAAAACCAGTGACCTGCCAGCTTTAACCCTTTACCGCTAGCAATTCACCACTCTCTATTCACCGTTTATAAAATCCCCGAAGCAAAGCGGAGTGCGCCCATTCGCTGTTCGCCTAATTCCTAATCACCCAGTACCTGATCACCTATCTCCTAATCCTCCTCTTCATAGAGCAGGTCTTCCCTTTCCAGAGCGTTCTGAAGGCGCGGGTTATCGCGCGGGTCTTCACCGGTGAAGGCTTCAGGGGTGGGGTACCCCAATGCGATAAACAAGGGCATGTTGGCGGGGTCAAAAGGCTGCGGGATGACCACACCATCAAAAGAGAGGGAAGACGCAGCCGGCCAGAAGGCGCCGGCATAGATTCGCTCGCCGTCCGACATGACGACGAAGGGCAAGCCATCTGTGGGCACACCAGCAGAATAGATGAAAAGGATTTTTTGATAAGCCTCTTCGGTGATGTTGAGCACATGGTGATCCCACATATAGTTGACTACATCGTCGGTGCTGATGAGGGGGGTTTGCACCAGCGGCAGTTCAGAAAGCTTGCTATCTTTAAGGTCCGGGCCGCGCATCTCTTCATCGGCGACCAGGTAGAGTTCAAAAGCTTCGTCTGATGTCGCAGGAGTTTCTGTGGGCTTTGTTTGGCAGGCCGTCAAAAGGACAACGATCAATGATATGGCAATTAATGACTTCTTTATCATACAATCTCCAAAATGTCGGTGATGGTAGTAAATTATCTGTCTATGCTTGTCCTATTTTAGGGCAAGCGAGATTTAATATACCATAAGCACAGGGTTTTCGTCGATAAAAATAGAATTTACAAGATAAAATATCGGTTTTCTATATGCATCAAATGCACGTTATTAATTATGAGGCATGCAAGGTGATCAATCTTTGTGAAGGTTTTTGATCATCCGCCAGGCTGGTTCGTGCACATGGTGCAGGCGACCTTCATGATCTCGAAAAGTCCAATTACCGGCTTGTGACCCGATCATCCGGTAGCCCAAACGCTTATATAAGCGCAGTGCACCGTGATTGTCCTTGCCGACGTTCAGGGTAACAAATTTAAAGCCCCGCTTTTTCAAGTCTGATTCAACAAAGCTCATCAAATACCCACCGATGCCATGGTTGCGCCAGGCGGGTTTAACGCGAAAGGCGAAAATGTAAGCCCGGTTGTGTCCATCGGCAGCTTCGCGGTCGCTGCTTTTGAGCGTCACGAAGGCCTGCCCGATCAGTTCCCCTTCAGGGAGGGTGATCACCCAAAGCAATGTCCGTCCACTTTGCGATTCTTCATACAGGTTGGCAAACATGCGCCTATATTTAAGGAATTCCCCCTCCCATTCCAGCGCGGGCAAATCTTCTTTTGTCACCTGACGGATGACCAGGTCTTCCAGGATAAAGGTTGACTGCGTTGTTGTTTTATCCATGTTTTTCAAAAAACTAATCCAACTTACTTAACTTCAGAGACCAGCTTGTCAAGTAAGGCTTGTTCTTCTTCCTTTGATTGGATTTCGCCATCCAGCCAGGCATCTCGCAGGGTGGTCAGGATGCGGCCATATGCCGGAGATGGGCGCAGTCCCATCTCGCGGAGATCGTCCCCTGTGGTATATGGGGAGACCTCCGTCCACTGGCTGACGAACTGCCAGATTGGTTCGCGGAACTTCGGTTGATCGTTGACGAGAAAAGCTGCATAGAGTGCCAGACGGGGGGCTTTTTCAAACGCGTGAACGATTTCACTGGGTTTTGCTCCCAACACGTCGGGCAGTTCTCGGTTCACCTGGCTGGTTGCAATGAGCAGTTGTTTGAGATCGCTCTTGAATCGCAGGCGGGAGGTAATAGAACGCAGCGTCGGTTCGGGCAGCCGGCCCAGCCAGATGAGATAGCTCATAATCTGTTTCATGTTCAAATGATCGGAACGCTCAGCAAGCTCCCAGGCGGGATCAATTGAATCGATATCCAATTTTTCGAGATGCTCTGTCAGTTTTTCGTTCCAGGGTAAGGCGGGATGAATTGATTCCAGAATGTCCAGTTCTGCCAGGCGCTCAAGCATGGCAGGTGCTTTTGTCTCTGCCAGAATCAGGTTGATCTCATGGCGCAAGCGGGCACCTGTGAGGCGATTCAGAAGCGGCAGGCTCTCCTCCATGAGAGCACGAGTGCGGGGTTCGATCTGGAAATTGAAACGCTGCTCAAAACGGACAGCACGCAGCAGGCGGGTGGCATCGTCAACAAAAGACAGGGCGTGCAGAACACGAATGTGTCCTTTGTGCAAGTCGCTCAACCCACCCCAATAATCATGAATTCTGCCGTAATGTTCGCCATCCAGACGCAGCGCAAGGGTGTTGATCGTGAAATCGCGGCGGTGGAGGTCCATCTTGATACTGCTGGTTTCAACGGTTGGCAGGGCGGCGGGCTGTTCATAAAATTCTGTCCGCGCGGTGATCAGGTCCAGGGTCTCCGGCAGGCGGGAAGCCTCCCCATTTTCCAGAGGCAGATGTTTTATCAATTTCTTGCGGATTCCCGCGATATCCCACTTGGCGGTGCCGAAGCGCTGATGAGTCAACACACGGCCGCCAAACCGGTCGGCAAGCCGACGGGCGAAAAAGATTGCGTCTCCTTCCACAACGATGTCAAAATCCTGGCTGGGACGCTCAAGGAGCAGGTCGCGCACAAATCCACCCACGACGAAGATTGGCAGATTGATCCGGTCCGCTTCCTCTGCCAGGGTATGCAGGAGCGCCAATCGGGCAGGTGGAACTGCCTCTGCCAGCATGCGGGCGACTTCTTCCTGGGTGGGTAATTCCGGTTGAGGTGTGAGGGTTTTGAGCAGGTCGGTGCGGGTAACAATTCCGATGATCTCGCCATTGTCAGGATCAACCACGGGGATCTGCCCCCAACCGCTCTTTCCCATCAGGACCTGGAGGGATTCGAGCGAAGCGTCCGGTTTGATGATAACTTTCCCGGCAGACATCAAGCTTTCCACGGTGAGGTTCAGGCCGTGACTGATGGTGCGATCGACCTCGCGCCGATTGAGGAGGCCAACCACCTCACCATCGGATACGACAGGGTAGCCCTCATAACCATATTGCTGCATCAATCGGTGTGCTTCCTCAACGGAGGTGTCCGGCGTTAGGATCAAGGGGTCCTTCGACATGATTCCGGCCACGGTGACTGCGGGGCTGACATGCCGCTCCAAATTTGACACCATTTCTTCATATTGCGCTTCCAGATATTGATGGGTTTCCGCCTCGTCGAGCTGTTCATCGGGGCGGATCAGCGCTGAAGCAGCGCGTTTATGCCCACCGCCGCCCATCTCCTCCGCAATTGATGAGACATCAACCTGGTCGGTGGTCGAACGCGCCACCAACCGGATGCCTTGCTGTGTGGATACCAACAGCAGCAGTGCATCTGGATTGAGCACATCGCGCATCTTGTGCGCCACGCTGGAGATTTCATCCTGTACGTCCATTGCGTCTGCTTTGGCGGCGAGAATGGTCTGGTCTTCAACCAGCAAGGTTTGCACGTTTTTCATCAATCGGTCGTAAAGGGCTCGCTGCCCGGGAGAAAGTGGGGGATAAAGAAATTGTCCAACGATATCCAGGTTAGCGCCTTGCTGAATGCAAAAAGCTGCCGCTTGCAAGTCTTCACGTGTTGTTGAACCATAGGTAAATGAGCCAGTATCTTCGTAGAGACCCAGCGCCAGGGTCGTTGCCTGCAGTGGATTGACGTTTATGCCCTTTTCGCGAATTCGGGCGACCATCTGGCTGGCATTGGAACCAGCCTCAACCAGGTGCAGTTCCCAATTTGGATTAAGGTCTTCGCGCATGGGATGGTGGTCGAACACAATCACCCGGGTTTCATCAGACATGCCTTTGAGGGTGATCATAGATTGGGTGTCCACAAGGATCAGGGTGTCGATCTTCTCCCGGGGGAGATCGTTGAATTCAATATACGGCAGGTCTTCGCGAAATTTTTGCAGATAGCGTTGGCCGTTGCGGTTGATATTGCGAGGAAGCAGTGGCAGGGCATCGGGAAACAGCAGCCACGCACCTAACTGCGAAGCCAGTGCATCCATATCTGCCTGTTCGTGGGTCATAATGATGTTCATGAGTTAATCAAACCACCAATGAGCCTGGTTATCAATGTTAAAGAAATTATATACCGTTTGCGAAAGCCTGGCGATGAGGCGATTGCCCTGGTCGAAATCGAGACGTTCCGGGTCGTGGATGAAAACCGTCAGAACGTAGTCCCCACCCGGTGTGAAGACGATAGCCACGTCGCTCATTGAATGCAGCTGCCCGTCCAGTTCCCGAACCCAGCCGTGTTTGTGGGCGGCTATTCCTTCTGGCGGGAGGCCGGCTTCGATCAGCAGGCCGATGTTGTTATCCGCCAGGATATCGACCATCAACTGGCATTCCGTTTGGCTGATTTCATCCGGAAAGGTTTCGGTGAGCAGGCCGCTTCCATCATCAGCGCAGCGGTAGATCGCCGTCAGCAGTTCGCCGGCTTCAGAGGGTACAGTCTGGTTGTAAATATCCGGATCTAAAAACACATCCTCTCGGGTGTTTGCAGGTGTTTCGTAAAGCGCCAGGACGGGGGCACCCAGGTAGAAGTAACCTGCAAGGAAAGTGTTTTCCATGCCCAGCGCTTCCAGGTCTTCGCTTACGATCAGGGGGCCGCGCACCTCATCGAGGTAGTTTGACATCAGGGTGTCTGCAGGAGAGTTTTCGGAAAGGGCGATCATTTGCTCGAGCAGGTTGATGACCGCTTCAGGTGTGGGCTCTTCTATGCGGCGCAGCACGGAGATCATGATCGGAATCTTGATTGTGCTGGCGGCGGTGAAGGCCACGTCGGGCGAAACCGCTGTTCCATCGATGGTGGCAAAGTGAAGAGACGTTCCTGTTGACATGGGCTGCAGATAGACCTCTACCAGGTCTTCAAAACCGATCCAGTTGATGTTGTGCTGCAGGAATGCCTGGAGCATTTCTGCGTTGGCGGACTGGTCCGGTTCATCTGTGGTTTGTAATTCCACATGGTGGATTTCGGGTGAGAGCAAAGCAGTGCGGATATCGGCCACGGCTTTCTCAAGGTCCAACCTTTCGCCATATGTGGACGGCAGGAAATTGGTGGTATTGAGGATCGGCGTAATTGGGCGGACCGGACGTGTGTAACGTGGGGTGATCTCCCCTGTCAGGTAAGCCAGAACGGCATCTTCGTCAACCGATGCTGCCAGAGGTGTTGAGACCGCCGGGGAATTCGCATTATTCCAGAGGTAGTCCCAAAAAGTGCCGTGTTCAAGATTTTCGATTGCATCTGAAACCAGTTCCTCAGTGTTGATGATGAAACCAAACTCTTGTGGCAGTACGTGGATGGAATTGTCCTCAATCTCAAGAGCCACGGGAAGGCTGTAAAAATCCTCAATCCGAAGGATAGCTTCAGATTCAGAAAGGCCTCCCACGGGGATCCCGGCTATGCTG
>JBMCLF010000050.1:0-9843 GCA_048615215.1 Candidatus Brevefilum sp. | reverse complement strand
CAGCATAGGGGGCCACATCGAACATATTAAGAACTTCAGCCTCTTTGGCTGCCCGCTGCTCATAAAGGCCATTTCTCATAGCCCGCTGATAAATGGCAAAGCTGTTGGTGGCGCCATTGGCATGAGCCGTTTCCGGAAAGCCGCCAAATGCCATTCGGTCTGGTGAATATTCAGTCAGATAGCGGTGAAAAAGTAATCCAGCCAGGCTGATGGGAGTTAAGCCCTGGGCAGCTTCAAAATCTGCATCCAGCATTTGAGAGATAAAGGTTTCTGATTCCGAGCCGATCACATCTGTCGTTTTTTCGACGCCTAACGCCAGGGCTGTATCCACCGCACCAGAGCGCACTGCAATGGTCGCCATGCGCAGCGCAGCCCCACCAGAGGCGTCTGCAGCCTCCACCGTCACCCCTTCCACGCCTGTCAGTCCTGCATCTTCCGCCAGCAAAGCGCCAAGGTTGGCCTGGCGAGAGGCGGAAACCGCCAGCATATTACCGATATAAATTGCCTGGGGTCGCAGTCCACCGGCATCCTTCAGCGCGGCCAGGATTGCCTCTACAGCCAGTTCACGTAAAGAGATGTCCCAAAGTTCGCCGACCGGGGTCTGTCCTACGCCGGCAACAACAACTTCTGGATGTTCTTGCCTCATTTTCACCTCATCGCAATCTTGCCGCGGAAGCGGACATAAGTCGCATAATCAATTTCTGTACGGCGATTAATGTAATCCATCGTGCTTAAGGCCGCCTCACGTCTTTCGAGTAAGGCCTCCTGCACGGTGATGACAAATGAATCGGATCCCGCGCCAGATCCGTAGGAGGTCACCAGTATTCGGTCTCCGGGTTCGGCCACATCAAGCACCGCTGTCAGGCCAATGATGGACGCACCGGCGTAGGTATTACCGATGACCGGTGAGAGCAATCCCGTCTCGATTTGTTCGGGCTTGAAGCCCAATTGCTTTGCCACCCGGCGTGGGAATTTTTCATTCGGCTGGTGGAAAATGGCATATTTAAAATCTTCTGGCTTCAGTCCCAAATTGGACATCAGGGTGCTGCTGCCGGCGGCAATGTGCCGGAAATAAGCTGGCTCGCCGGTAAAACGCTGACCGTGCTCGGGATATTTTTGATGGGCACGCCGCCAGAAATCTGGCGTGTCAGTGACGAAGGAGTACTGGGCGTCAATGGTCGCCAGAGCTTCTTCGGCCGGGCCAATGACAAAGGCCGCCCCGCCAGAGGCAGCGGTGTACTCCAGCGCATCCCCCGGTTTACCCTGCGCTGTGTCCATGCCGATCGCCAGAGCGTAATCCCCCATTCCCGAGCCAACCAGGCCCATAGCAGCGACAATCGCTTCCGTACCGGCCTTACAGGCAAACTCCCAGTCTCCAGCCTGGATATGGTCCGGTGCCCCGATCGCTTCGGCCACGATCGTGCCAGAAGGCTTAACTGCATAAGGGTGTGATTCCGACCCAACCCAAACTGCACGCAGCCGTTCTGGCTCAATTCCTGCTCGTGCCAACGCATTGCGGGCTGCCTCGATAGACATAGTGATCACGTCTTCATCCAGCCCTACTACCGCTTTCTCCTTCACAGGGCCCGGAGAGGGTTCGCCCAGCCAGATACGTGAAATTTCCGTGCCGGGCAGCCGGTAACGTGGAATATAAGCACCATACCCCACGATCCCCACCGGCCGGTTAGGTTTGTTGATGATTCCTTCATATACCTGCTCAGTCATGGTCTTTTTGACTCCATTCTTTTAAAATCTCACGGGCATGATCTACCCGAATGGTTTTATCTTTCACAAGGCGCTCTGCAAGCCGCTCAATCTGGCGGCCTTCTGCACCAGCAGCGATGGCCACCTGCCTTGCATGCAGGCTCATGTGGCCGCGCTGGATTCCTTCTGTCGCCAAGGCTCGCAGGGCAGCGAGGTTTTGCGCCAGCCCCACCGAAACAATGATTTCGGCCAGTTCGACCGCCGTTTCGACACCCATCAATTTCAGACATGCTTTTGCTCCCGGATGCACCCGGGTGGCCCCTCCCACTGTACCGACAGCCATGGGCATCTCCAGAGTGCCGACCAGATCGCCGTCAGCGTCCTTTCCCCAATTGGACAAACTGGTATAACGACCCTCCCGGGCGGCATAAGCATGTGCGCCGGCTTCAATCGCCCGCCAATCATTGCCTGTGGCGATCACCACCGGATCGATACCATTCATGATACCCTTGTTATTTGTCGCTGCCCGGTAGGGGTCGGAAACGGCAAATGCCCAGGCTTCCAAAATGCCGTCGCGCACCGCCTCGCCGCTGAAATCATCAAAAGCCAGATCCGGTGTACGGATGGTGACTCGAGCACGCGTCAATCGCCGATCTGCCAGGTTGGTCAGAATTCGCAGTAAGACACGCCCGCCGGTGATCGATTCAATTCTCGGCGCCAGCCGCTCCGCAGCGGTATTGACAGCATTCGCTCCCATAGCATCCCGAACATCATAAATGAGGTGGGCCACCAGAAACGGTCCCACAGGGGATTCGGTGATCACCCGCACCTCAAGGTCTTTAGGGCCGCCGCCAAGTTTGATCAAAACCGGGTCCACCTGCGCTGCGTCGTCCAGAAGGGCTTCTTTTTCAGCCAGAAGTTTAAATTTCGCCAGATATGGATCCGCAAGATCGAGAACCTGAATCTGCCCGATCATCTCCGGCGCAGTTGCGGTCGCGAAGAATCCGCCCGTGCCAAGGGCCAATTTGGCCATGAAAGAAGCCCCTGCAACGACTGAGGGTTCCTCTACGACCATGGGGATTGACACTTCACGTCCATTAACCTTGAAATAACGTGCGATCCCTAAAGGAAGACTAAAGGTTCCGACCACATTTTCGATCATATGATCAGCCTCATCCAGGCTCAGGCTCTTCTCGCCGCTCAATGCCGCCGCTTGAGACTCGGAGAGGGCCATCTCTGAGAGCACGCGTTCCAGTCGCTCTCGGGGGGAAAGGTTATAGAATTTCTGTTCCTTTAAACTCGAGGACATGCGCATTAAACTCCTTTTTTCCCTTTTATCATACTTCCATCTCAGATAGATTGTGCTGCTCTGACTTATAGCCGACAGTTCTAAGGAATGTCCGGTTAATGTATACCGGAACCCCCCTCCCAAAAGCTATCAGATTGCTGGGAATCCCCAAATTAATTTCGGAAAACAGGGGACAAACCTGGCAAGTACGTTTAAAATCGTTTCGGGGTAAAATTACTCCGCTATGAGTATTGAAACAAAAATTGCCGGCAAAGGACTGAAAGAGCGTCTGGCAGATTTACATCACGCCAGCCTGGATCTTGTGCAGGATATTTCTATCGACACACTGCTGCCGCGTATCGCCCGCATTGCCAGCGAGCAAATCGGCGTAACTTACACCGCGGTCGCGGTTCGTGGCGAAAACGGCAAAATCGAACGGTTTATCACCGCAGGCATGAATGGAGCAGAAGAAGCCAGCGTGGAACCCCCAAGTTGGGACCCGGACCTGTTGGGGGTAATTGCCAATGCTGACGGCCCAATCCGAGTGGATTACATCAAGAAAGACACCCGGCGCACCGGTTTCCCGGGTGACCTTCCCAGGACGACCTCCCTGTTGGGCGTTCCCATCCACCTTGCTGAACGCCAGTTAGGTCAAATCTACTTAACGGACAAGATGGATGAGTCCCTCTTCACCGAAGATGACGAGCGCGTGATGGAAACCCTGGCCGATTACGCAGCGGTGGCCATTTCCAATGCCCGTTCCTATAACGAACTCCGCCAGCGTGACCGAACGATCACCCGCCGCAACCAGGACCTGGCTCTGCTCAACAACCTGGCATCCGCCCTGGCATCAATCACGGAACTGGACGAACTCCTTAAGGCAGCACTGACCCATGTGATCAACTATTTCAATGTTGACGTGGGCGAAATTTTCCTGAGTGAAGAGGATCACAATACCCTCTACAAAATCCTTCAAAAGGGCAATACCGGTCAATCCATCTGGACTCAGGATCGCTTCACATTAAAAGAAGCCCTGATCGGCCAGACCGCTCGAACAGGCCAGCATAGCGTGGTGATTCTGCCATACAAGGAAGATCCATACTTGCAAAACGAAGCGCTGCTCGAAGCGGGAATCAACCAGATCGCCTGCTTCCCCCTGACGAGCCGCAGTGAAGTATTGGGCGTTTTGAGCATTGCGCTCTCCCAGAAGAAACCTTTAGATACCATGGACCAGCAATTGCTGACATCAATTGCCTCCTGGGTTGGGACGACAATCGAAAATGTCCGCTTGAACATTCAAGGGCGGCGGCTGGCAGTTCTTGAGGAACGAGAGCGGATCGGCATGGACCTGCATGATGGAATTATCCAGTCCATTTATGCCGTTGGCCTGACCCTCGAACATGCCCGCCTGCTGCTGGGCGACGAACCAGAACAAACCCGCAAAAGGATCGATCAATCGATTGAAGACCTCAACAGCACGATCCGCAACCTGAGGTCTTTCATCATGGACATGCGCCCCCGCCAGCTTTACGAAGAGAACTTAATGGACGGCCTGCAGCGGCTGATCAATGAGTTCCGCGCCAATTCCCTGGTCGAGGCAAAACTCAGCGGTCCTAGCGACGGCCTGGAAGAACTTCCGGACGCCCATGCGATCGCGCTGTTCCACATCTGCCAGGAGGCACTGGCAAACGTGGCCAAACATGCATCGGCTGACCATGTTGAGGTAACGGTTTGGACAACCAGCGATCGTGTCTTGATGGAAGTTAACGATGATGGGCAGGGGTTCGATCCCCAAAAAATCCAGTTCACCCTCGGCCACGGCATTTCAAACATGCAAACCCGCGCCCGCAATGTCGGCGGTGATCTTGAAATCACCACAGAACCCGAAGAGGGGACAACCATCATGGCCTGGATGCCATACAGCCAGGATCTTGACCGTAAAACCTTGGAGTAATGTATGACCCAACAACGCGACCTTGATAAAGCCGCCCTTCGCGGCGAGCCATCCTATGTCTGGCGTGCCGGCCAGCGCCGCAGGCTTGAGATGATCCTGGATGCGGCTGGAGAGCGCTTTTCCGGCCGAGCCCTGGTGAATGGATGCGGCGTTGGTATGTATCTTTATCACCTCAGTCAAAAAATGGATAATGTTGCCGGCCTGGATATTGAATTCGAACGTCTGCAGATCGCAAAGACCCGTAACGAAAAACTGGTCAATGCTGCTGGTGAAGCGCTGCCCTTTCCTGCTAAAACATTTGATCTCGTGTTGAGCCACGAAGTACTGGAACATGTCGAGGATGACCGCAAAACAATTGAGGAAGTCGTGCGAACCCTCAAACCTGGTGGTCGCCTGGTGCTTTTCTGCCCCAATCGGGGATACCCTTTCGAGACTCACGGCTTTTACTGGCGAGGCCAGTACCACTTTGGCAATATCCCGATGATCAACTACCTCCCTCGCCCCTGGCGTGATAGACTCGCCCACCATGTCAACGTGTATACTCGCCATGACTTGATGAAAATTTTCGAAGGCCTTCCTGTAAAATTCATCGAACGGACGACCATTTTCGGCGCTTATGACAACATCATCGCTCGCTGGCCCACCCTGGGGAAATTACTGCGAGGCTTTTTGCAATGGCTCGAAAAGACACCCCTGCGCCGGTTGGGTTTATCCCATTTCTGGGTCGTTGAGAAAAAATAATCCCTCTGGCATTAAATATATTTGGGCTTCGAAATCCCGAATCAAAACTTTGAATTTTAATAAATTGCCTATTTTCTTTTAACGTTTTTCATACATTGATTTTTTAAATTAAGGATGTAATCAAAAGATATCAATAATGATGGAGGTTATGAGATGGCAAATTTAATTCGACGTGATCCTGTTCGTGAAATGCTTTCCTGGAGCCGAGCGATGGACCGAATGCTCAATAATTTTTACGAAGATGGTGAACTCGGCTTTGGTGAGCCTTTGAACCTGCGAATGCCTCTTGATGTGGTTGAGAACGACGACGAATTCATTGTCAAAGCCGATGTCGCCGGGATTGACCCGGATGATATTGAGATCACTTATACAGACAACAGTCTATCCCTCAAGGGCGAGATGAGTGCAGAGCGCGATGAAGAGGGTGACGAAGGTCGCTATCACCTGCGTGAACGCCGTTATGGGACCTTCTCCCGAACGATCTCAATGCCCGGCACGGTTGATGTGGAGAATATTAAAGCTGAAACCAAAAATGGTGTGCTGAAAATCCACCTTCCCAAGAAGGAAGAGGTCAAACCCCGCAGAATTCAAATCAAAGGCAGCGGCGAGAAAAATGTAATTGAAGGAAAATCAAAAAATAAATAAGGATCTTCTGCCAAGAATAGCCGAGGCGGCTAATCTATTGAGCCGCCTCTTGATATTTAAGAAGTTTGATCAAGAAGAATCTGGCTTACACCCTCGTAAAACATGTTTCTTTTCATCACAAGGAAGAAATTGATCTGTTCACAAAATTCAAAGAATGAGAATTAGTTGGTAATTACAGAGAAAATAAATTCACAAATGATACAGAACCCCGATCAATTTAAGTCATTCACCAAACCATCTGCTAATAAGTCAAAAGCCTTGACGCCATCTTCACTTTCTATTTTGAAAATATATGGTTCGATTTTCGTTTCAGCCTGATAAGTTTTGGACACTGCCTTAATAAAATCATCCACATTCCCATCTTCCAGGATAGCAAGAGCACACCCCCCAAAGCCTGCGCCAGTCATCCTGGCTCCCAGGCAAGCAGGCTGATTTTGAGCGATATCTACGATAAGATTCAACTCCTTACTCGAAACCTCGAAGTCATCGCGCAAACTCCTGTGGCTGGCATTGATCAATGCCCCCATTTTTTGAAGATCCTGGTTTTTCATTGCTTCTCTAAATGCCAAAACACGTTCATTCTCAGAAATCACATGTTTGGCGCGCCGAAAGAGGATGTCAGAAAGCAAGGCGCCCTTTTCATTCAATAAAGAAAGGCTTGCATCCCTTAGCATGCTCACGCCGAGTTTCTTTGTGGCCTCTTTTATCTCTTCATGACGGCGGTTGTATGCAGAATGAGAAAGTTCACGACGGGTCAATGTGTCCAATACCAAAAAATGTACTTTTTCTGGGATGGGCACATATTCATACGCCATGGTTCTGCAGTCAAGACAGACAGCATGATCTGCTTTACCGGCTGCAGAAACTAATTGATCCATAATCCCAACGTTAACTCCGACCCATTCACTCTCAGCTCTCCTACCGATTTTTGCGACTGTGACCTCAGAAAGGGAGAGATTGCTTGAGACACATAAAGCTTCAACTGTTGCGACCAATAAGGCCGCCGATGAGGATAAACCCGCACCAATCGGAATGGAACCGGCAACGACACCTTGCCAACCCTGTAGATTGTAAGATTCTTCTTGCAGAGCCCAGGCAACCCCTTTGATATATTCCTGCCAGCCACTGTCCTTTTTGTTAATTTCGCCTAAATCAAACTCGATGTGTTCATCCAGATCCATGGAATACAGCTTGATCCTGTGATCATTCCGGGGGGTCATTGCTATTGCAACCCCAAGATTGATGGCAACAGGCAGGACGAACCCGTCGGAATAATCTGTATGTTCACCTATCAAGTTAATACGTCCGGGTGCCATAACCAGGATTGCGGGTTTGCTGTGATAATGATGAAAATATTTTTTCACCACCTTTTCAGAGAGTGCATTGTGCATTAATAAAGCCTTTATAAATTCACATTGGTCAAAATAATTGAACTTTAATTTTTTGTGTTGCGCAGTCACACTAATAAGTATTTACATGAACGACCAATAAGCTTTGCATTATTAATCAGCAGGTCAAGAAATTAAAAGACATCTGATCTGATCTTAAGAAGATTTTTCTGTCGTAATTCAGAGCGTCGAGAACGGATTCGCTCTAAATCAAGGGGATAGGTTCCGTATTCATGAACTGTTTGGTACATTTTTTCAGCATTTTCCACAGGTATAGCTTCATGGACTTCACTTGAAGAACCGATAAAAATGCCGCCTTGTGGTCCAATTTTTTCAATTAATTCAAGGGTTTCATCTTCCACATCGCCAGCTGTTCCATGTGGGAGGGTATGAATACAGCAGACATTGCCAAATAATAACTTGTCGGGATACTGCTTTCTAATCTCAAAAATATCGTTGCAATTATTCCGTTCAATGGGATTAAGTCCGTCCGCCTCAAAATCGTCAAAGATGAGCGTCAGAAAACTCCCATATTGCCCATCGGTGTGAAATAAAAATTTAAAGCCCTTTTCTTTAATGGGATTCGAGATCCAACGCCAGCGGGGCAAACCTTCTTCTCTAATAAATTTAGGGCTGAAAATCGGGCCCATCGTGCCTGCAATATCCTCACCCATGAAGAGGATCGGGGTTCTGGTTATTTCAGCATAGGCCCGTGCAATGTGGGCGGAAAATAAACCAGTGCAATCCATAACGTGCGCCAAGAGCTCCGGCGCATCGTAGATAGCTTCAGAGAATAATTCCATATCCATGTAAGAGTAAGCATCCGTAATGGGTCCTTCAACAGCACCAATCAGTACAACATCAAATTCGGCCAAAGCATCCTGCATATGCTTAAAAGCCGGCTGAAACCACTCCCGCACTTCTTCATACACCGGTTTTTCAGGCATATTTTTTTCGAGTTCAGACAATGTCTTAAAAGGCCGGTCAGAGATCCATGCAGTTTCACCAGACTGAGATACCCCCCAATTTTCGGGATTCACATTAAAAAATCGAATCCAATTCTCAATTTTTGTACCCATCCAATGAGAAGCAGGATCATAAACGAAACGCGTTACATCCACACCAATGCTTTTCCATGCTTTGCCATTTATCTCAATTAATTCATCAAAAGTGTAATCCCGGGTGTCATCATAACCGCCATGAGTTTCAAGAATACTTTTGTTATCCAAAAAATCATACGTCATCAAACGATCAATGGGTTTCCAGTCAAGGGCATTTTTAAACCTGTCAAGGTTATCCATCAGCACACTCCTTTTGGTTTTTCAACTTATCAAATACGCACATTTTCAAGACAATCTCGCTATTTTCTACCAGGCTACAGTCAGGCTTTGAAATAAGGCGTATGACGATCACCAAAACGCATAAGCAGTGACCATGAAACACTCTCGCCGGGCTCAATCAACATGTGCCGGCCTTTTTCTATCGCTAAAGCCAGGCTGTCATAATACCCTGTTGATGGTTCTGGCGCGACGACGGTCTCAGCACTATAAAAGCCTTCATCAACCCATATCCCCAAATATGGAATTACTTTTGTGTCCCAGGATAGTGAAATCCAATCCTGGCGTGTTCCTCGTACAATCTTAATCCAGGAGGCTTTCTGCCCAGGCGGCACATAAAATTTTCTAGCCCGATTCAGGTCAGCCGGCCCAACAGCATCCAAGCGCAGAGTTTCATCTCCTGACAGCGTAGTGGTTGGCCAATCGATCAATTCTTCTAAAGCTCCCCAGCCAAAATCTTCAGGAAGTACATTACAGACCTGTGAAATATCGGGCGGCAAGATGACTTTCGCATTTGAGGTTACCAGCAATTGTGGATGGGCCGCCCAAAGGGCTGCAATGGGAACATCAGACGGGTTGGTTGCACAATAGGTAAACCTGAGGGCCGACTCCGCAGCAAATTCAATTTTTCGGTACAGAATATAAGGAAGCGCCCGACCTTCCACAGAAAACGATAGAGCGGGCTGATTTGTTGGCTTTTGTCGCCAGGGGATCGCCCAGACCTCCCCATGATCGGGTAACTGGATCGCTTGATCTGATTTGGGGTTTGAGTATTGGCAGGCGGTA
>JBMCLF010000049.1:0-10039 GCA_048615215.1 Candidatus Brevefilum sp. | reverse complement strand
ATTACATCACCGAACCGGAAACGATGAACGACGATGTGGTCTATGAGCTGGTATTGCTGGACGTTGTTGAAAAACACGGAAAGGGCCTTAATTCCAGGGAAATTGCCAGAGAGTGGGTGCGGCAGATCCCCTTTGGCTGGTCGGCGGAGTGGGTTGCACTGCGCAACCTCAACCTGGGGCTGACGCCCCCTGAATCAGGTGCCTGGAACAACCCTTATCATGATTGGATTGGCGGCCAGATGCGCGGCATGATCTGCGGGATGCTCGCACCGGCCTTTCCGATGGAGGCAGCCCGGCTGGCTGTGCTGGATGGCACGGTGTCGCACCATCTGAACGGCGTCTATGGCGAAATCTTTGCAGCAGTGCTGACGTCACTGGCTTTTGTTGCTGATGATACAAGAGATTTGATCGAAATGGCAATGCCGTACCTGCCACAGAAAAGCCAGTATGCGGCAGTGGTTCGTGGTGTGCTGAATGAGCTTTCAGAGGAAGATTCGCCGCAGGAAACCTGGGGGGTTTTGGATCGTCGCTTCATCAAATACAACTGGATCCACGCCTACCCCAATATCGCAGCAGATTTAATGGCTCTTTGGTATGGAAAAGGTGATTTCAGCGAGACGATGACGCTGTTGGCGCTGGCCGGAAACGATGTGGATTGTAATGGCGGACTGGTCGGCAACTTGCTGGGTGTGATGTTCGGTGTGCCTGAGAAGTGGGCAGACCCGATTGGCGACCTGTTGGAGACCTATTTGAAGGGCAAGGAAAGATTGTCCATTCGTGAATTGGCGCAAAGAACCACCGGATACGTACCGTTGTTCATAGAATAATGGGAAATGGGGGGAGCAGCGACGATATCATCGCTGCTTTTATCTCTAATCTCAATTATTTGCGAATTATTACGGGGTTACTGGATCGCCTGATACCGATATTCATCCATGTCAATCCGCTTGTCTTTTAATCTCGATTGTTCTGCGGCAAAAGCCATCAGGTGGCTTTCCAATGAATCCCGGGCACTGGTGAGCGGTGCCTGTTCACCACGCATGGCTTTCACAAATCGCTGCATCAGTCCTGCGTCGCCGCCGCCGTGCCCTGAAGTTTGATCGACCTCCGTTGGGAAGGAGAAGCCTTCCACTTCAGCGCCAGGAAAATGCGGATGTATTTCGAGCCAGGCCTGGCTGAAGGCGAACTTGCCCAGCAGGGTGGCTTTTGAGCCATCCACGCGGATCGTACGGCTTTCTTCATGGGAGTGGCCGTGCATGGTCAGTGTGGCGGTAATACCGTTTGGAAATTCCATGCTCACGACCTGGTGGTCCACCACATCGTTATCGCAGCGGTAGACACAGCGCCCATAAGGCCCATGGCGTAAAGCCTCGTAAACCGCTTCGTCACTCTCCGGGAATTCTGTGATGGTGCTGCGCGGCCAGCCGCTGTATTCGGTCAGCGTTCCCATGGGGGTGATGATTTTTCCCAGGTAACCAGCCAGGCGCGGTTGATGAATGGCGAGTTTGCCTATTGACCGGATAAGGGGGCGGGAAGATTGGGCTACAGCTGCTTTGATTGGGAGGCTTTGAATGTAAATCCTGGGTGCGTAAAAAGGGCAGGTCTCCGCTGCCGGGCATCCATCGGTACAGCGTTCGGGTGCGCCATCAGGGGCGTTTTTCTCTTGGAAATGCCGCAGATTCCCCTGGGAATTGAGCTGGGTTGTTTTTTCACCCAGGAACCAATACAGCAGGTCCAGGTCATGGCAGCACTTGGCGAGGATCATCGGAGCGCTCTGGTCGGTGCTGCGCCAGTTGCCGCGCACGTAGGAATGTGCCATATGAAAGTAAGATACGTTTTCATTATGGGCGATATGGATGACCTGGCCTAACCGGTCTGAATTGAGGATTTGATGCACCTTTTGAAAGAACCCGGTATAGCGTAAAACATGGCAGATCATTAGCAGGCGGCCAGAATCTTCTGCTGTACGGATGATTTCAAGAGTTTCTGGTAAAGTGGGGGCGATCGGTTTTTCCAGGAGCATATCATAGCCTGCCTCAATTGCGGCAATTGCAGAGTCGTGGTGCATTTCATCCTGTGTAGCATTAAGAACCGCATCGGCGATTACTCCGGCTTTTAGGGCCTCCTGCCAGGTTTCAAACTGTCGTTCTGCCGGGATCTGATGGGCTTGTGCGAATTGCTCACGGCGCACCGGATTGGGTTCAGCTACTGCCACAAATTGGACCTCATCAGGGTGTTCCAGTCCCCACTGCCCATAAACCTGTGCCCCCCGATTGCCGGCACCGAACAACAGAATCTTTATTGGTTTTGTCATGGATTGGTCTCCGTTAATTGTCCTGTAAGATAGGATTATAACATCCGCGTCCAGGGGTGAGTGATAAAATATGGCCATTGGAAAGGATATCAAAATGAACCAGGAACATGTCAATATCATTGAAGAAGCATCGTTGAACGCATGGCCGGCAAAAGAGCAAATGCTTTTTGATAATTGGGTGCTGCGCCTGACCGGCGGGCCATCCAAGAGGGTCAATTCGGTCACTGTGCGAGGTATGTCAAGCCTTCCGCTGGAAAAGAAGGTTGCATTTTGTGACCAGATTTTTCAACGAAAGGAATTACCCCTGATCTTTAGGATACCTGAGCCGCTGGTGACCATTGAACTTTCTAATTGCCTTGAAGATCTGGATTTTCATTCTTTTGACCCTACCCTGGTTATGGGCAGGGAAGTCGATGAAGGACAAGATTTGAAAAAAGGACTGGATATTCGCCAAATGTCCCCCGTGGATTGGCTGGCGGCACGGTCCTGGCTGATAGGCCTTCCCCTGACTGCCCTGGGCTATCATGCTGAAATTCTCAATTTGATCCTCCCCGAGAAGACCCTGATATGTTTATTTGAAGATGGACAGCCGGCAGCTTGCGGCATGGCGGTCATTCAGGCGGATTTATTAGGATATTTCAGCATTTACACACGCCATACAGCACGCCGGCGGGGGTATGCCCGGGCGGTGATGGCTGCGTTGAGCAATTGGGGACGAGAACGTGGTGCTGTTTTTGGATATTTGCAGGTGGAGGGACATAATCAAACAGCCAAGGCGATGTATGAAAGACTGGGATTTGAGCAGGTTTATACCTATAAATACATGAAAAGGGAATTTAAATGGAACGATCAACGTCAATGATTGCAGGTTGAGGTTGATGAACGTTCTGCTTCCGGCTCCGTCGTAATGTCAGAATGAGGGGGCACCGACAAAGTAAACGAAGCGATGACGGAGTGGTAAGCAATCTATACTGTTGGCTAACTTGGAATTCCAACCGTCAGTTGACAAAGCGAAGAGGTTCAAATTCCATGTTGTAGTTGAATACCATTGTTTATTAGGATAGCTGCTTTTCATTGAAGATGATTGCTGAGATTGCTTCCGCCGCTCTGCATGCTCGCGTGAGGTGTGCCGATGAAGTCGAGAGCCAATGTAAGTCTGGATCTCTCTTTTGTCAGGTTCCCCCTAAGAATTCTATGTGTCAACTCGGTAAATTGACAACTAACTATTATAGAATTGCGTATTGTACAGGTGGGCATATAGACCGCCCAGTCCCAATAATTCCTCATGGGAGCCGCGCTCGATGATCTCGCCTTTGTCCATCACAAGGATCAAATCCGCTGAAAGGATCGTGCTCAGGCGGTGAGCGATTACGATGCTGGTGCGGTTGGCATAGAGGTGTTCAAGCGCTTCCTGAATCAGCGCTTCCGATTCGCTGTCCAGGTGACTGGTAGCTTCATCGAGGATCATAATGCGCGGGTCTTTGAGCAGTACCCGTGCCAGGGCCAGACGTTGTTTTTCTCCACCGCTCAGCCGATAGCCGCGCTCTCCGACGATGGTCTGATAGCCATCAGGTAACTGGGTGATAAACTCGTGGATATTGGCAGTTTTCGTTGACGCAATCAAATCTTCGTTGGTGGCCTCGGGGTTGGCGTAGAGCAGGTTGGCCTTGATTGTGTCATGGAACAGGTAGGTCTCCTGGGTAACCATGCCAATCGCCTCGGCCAGATCATCCAGCGGAAGGTCCCGCAGATCGCGCCCATCAAGGCGGATGCTGCCTTCGGTCGGGTCATACAGCCGGGGGATCAGGTAGGTCAGGGTGGTTTTTCCCGCCCCGCTGGGACCCACCAGCGCGACCAGGTTGCCCGGCTGAGCACGAAAAGTGATATCCCTCAAAGCCAGTTCCCGCGCCTGAGTGGCAATGCGCAACCCGCGTGAATCAGATTCTTCCGTCTCTTCCGATAAAATACCGCCGGATTTTTCCATCAAATATGGCCGGTAAACATCATTCAGCAGGCCTTCTTGTGTTTTTGGATACTTAAAGGTAACGTGGTCGAATACGATTTCGCCTATGACTTCTCCCAGTGGCTTTGCGTCTTCTTTTTCGTGGATATCCACAGGCAGGTCAATGACTTCAAAAACGCGTTCAAAACTCACCATTGAAGTGGCGAATTCCACCGGTGCGTTGATGAACCCCTGGAAGGAATTGTACATGCGGGAAAGGTAGTCACCAAAGGCGACGATCGTTCCCAGGGTGAACATTTCCAATATCACCAGGTACCCACCAAACCCATATACCAGGGCTGTGCCGACTGCGGTGAGGAGATGAACGATGACCATGAAGACGATGCCCATTGTTGCCCTCTGGATGCCAAGCTGCCTGACCTCCGCTGCCCTGCGGCTGAAGCGGTCCACCTCGGCCTCACGTCTGCCAAAAAGCTTCACCAACAACGCGCCCCCAATGTTGAGGGTTTCATTCATGGTGGCGTTCATCCGGGCATTCATTTCCATCTGGTGCCGGGCAATCTCACGGAAGACGCGCCCCAACCTGCGTGCGGCGAGGATGAACAGTGGAAGAATAATGATGCCCATCAATGTCAACCGCCATTCAAGGGTGAACATTACAGCCAGGATAGAGACGATTTCAATAAAATTCGTCACCAGGGTGACGAGCGTGCGGCTGATAGCGGTTTGTGCACCCACGACATCGTTGTTCAACCGGCTGATTAACTCACCGAGCTGGGTATGGGTGAAAAAACGCAAAGACATGCCCTGAAGATGTTCGTACAGGGAAACTCGAAGGTCAAAGATCACCCCTTCCCCTACCTGGGCGGTCAAGCGACGGGTGATCACCTGAAAGAATCCGCTGACAATCGGCAGAATGAGCAGGCCGAGGGCGGCCAGGATCAGGCGGTTGATGTCTTTTTCTGGAATGGCGTAGTCAATCAAATGCCTTAAGATTAAGGGTGAAAGAAGGGCAACACCGGTAAAGATCAAAATCGAAGTGAGACTACCAATTATCTGCCATCGGTAAGGTTTGCCATAGGATAAAACACGTTTGACCAGCTTCCAGGATAATCGGGGTTTTTCGTCGGATGCTCGGATGTAACTGCGCCAATTTCTGCGTTGCATGCCCAAAGGTAAGGTTTCCTCTCTGACTGAAGGTTTGAAGCGATCCTGATATTGTGTCTATTACCATTGTAATATTAAAAAAAACACCCGATTCGGACGTTTTTGGTGGGTAATTACCGGGGCAGGCAAAAACAGATGCGTGCGCCTTCTTTGGCCTTTGGATCAGCCCACATTCTTCCGTTATGTGCTTCGATGATCGCCCGGGCAAGATAAAGTCCCAGGCCGGCGCCTTTGGTCTTTCGGCTGTTTTCGGGTGCCCGGTAGAAGCGGTCAAAGATATGCGGCAGGTCGCTGGTGGCGATACCCGGTCCTTCGTCCTTCACACAAATGACAACTTCATCAGGCTGTGCCTGGCCGCTGATGCGTATTATACCCTCTGGTGCGTACTTGATCGCATTGGAGATCAGGTTTGAAAGCACCTGTTCAATTCGCACATCATCAGCCATGACAACCGGAAAACCTTCTGGAAAATCAACTACAATCTCATGCTGGTTGGTTTGGACCTGAAGGCGTTCAGCCAGGCGGCTGGCAATTTTCTCTAAGGCGATGTCTGATTTCTTGAGGGCCATGCCTCCGGCCTGCAATCGCGAGGCATCCAACAGGTCCTCGATTAACCGGGTCAACCGGTCGGCTTCTTCTTCGATCACCTGCAGGCTGTTGCTCATCACATCGGTGTCCCATTCCACATCCTCTCGCCGGAGGGTGCTGACGTAGCCTTTGATCAGGGCAACCGGGGTCTTGAGCTCGTGGCTGACCACAGAGACAAATTCACTTTTGAGTTCATCCGCCTGGCGAAAGCGGGTGATGTCCCGCACCGTGGCGATGGTATTAATCAGAGCGCCGTCTGAGATAAGGGGTGCATAGGAAATGCCCACTGGAAGCGGCGGCTGCCCTTTCGGGCGTTGAATGTCGCCTTCCACATACAGGTGCGCCTGGGGTGAGAGCGGCCAGCCGTTGGCCTCTGCCTTTTCCAGGGTGATCCCATGCGGCTGCTGTATCCATTGAATAACCTCACTGTGATTCATTCCTAGCAGTTCTTCCTGTGAGAGACCGATCATGCGGGCAAAGGCGGCGTTTGTTCGTTCGATGGCGTGGTCAGGGTTGAGGATCAGGATGCCATCGCCAGCGGAATCCAGCATAGCGTCAATGCGCTGTTTCTCGCGGTTGACCTCGGTATAGAGGCGGGCGTTGCGCACGGCAATGGCCGCCTGGTTGGCAAAGCTGGAAAGCAGGGAGCGGTCGTTGGTGGAGAACAATCCTTGGTAATTGCGGAAGATATAAATGAAGCCGATCACTTCCTGCTGGGCGATCAATGGCAGACCGACTGCTGACAGATTGCCCATACTGATCTGTTTGAGCAAGCGGTTGATCTCGGGGATCTGGATATCCTGAGGGTCTTTATCCGTAGGGATACGGTCCAGCCAGGCATTCAAAAAACGCTGGATGGCGTCTGGAAGGCCGCGTGACACGGCCATGAACCAGTGCCCGGAGGTATTGCTCAGGGCGATGAATCCAGCATGCCCTGCGAGCATTTCAATGGCATATTTAAGGATTCGCCCCAAGAGCTTGTCCAGGTCCAGTTCTTCAGTGAGGGCCCTCGAGATCTCAAGCAGATAATCCCGCTGGCGTACGCGGATATCGGGTAACATAGTCTAATTTTAGCCCATATTTGTTAGGGGATTATAAGAGTGGCGGGATGGGTGAATGGGGATGTTTACACGCGCAGCTTAAAATATTTGCACGACTACAAATAAGAAATTAATATTAATAATTATTGTTTTCCCTGAAAAACTGTTTCGTATAGTTAAAAGAGACACCTGTTTGGATGGTTCTCTTCAGTTTTGGGATTTACGTAAGAATTAGAGGTGCTTTTTCTCCGCCTGGGTGATGGCCTTCTCAAGAATTTTCAGGGCTTCATCCACCTCAGATCTGCTTGTCGAGAGGGGCGGGGAGAGGCGGATGGTGCTGTTGCCGCAGCCAAGCGTCAGTAGCCCATGGTAAAAAGCCTGATCCACAATTTCATCTCGCAGGGCGACGGCAGGTTCTTTGGTTTCAGGGTCTTTGACGAATTCTATACCGATCATCAATCCAATGCCGCGCACATCCCCGATGGAGGGGTGCCGGGCCATGATCTCGCACAGGGCCTCCAGGGTATATTCGCCGACATCTCTTGCATTTTGAAGATAATGTTTCTCAATCAGGTCAATTGTCGCCAGGGATGCAGCACATGAAATCGGATTTCCGCCAAAAGTGTTACCATGTGAACCTTTGGGCCAGCTCATGATCTCCTTGCGGGTGACCAAAACACCCAGGGGCATCCCTGAAGCGATGCCTTTGGCGCTGGTGATGAGGTCCGGCTCCACGCCGAAGTTTTCAATGGCCCACCACTTTCCGGTTCTCCCCATGCCAGATTGAACCTCGTCTGCGATCAGCAGGATGTCGTATTTATCGCATAATTTCCGCAATGCCGGGAAGAAATCTGGCGGTGGGACAATATAGCCGCCTTCGCCCTGGATGGGTTCGATCAGGAAGCCGGCAACTTCGTCTGGGGGGATAATGCGCGTCAGGATTTGCTCCTCGATATAGCGAACAACTGCCTCGCCATAACCCTCGCCTTTGCGCTGCACGAGCACCGGCCGGTAGGGGTCAGGGTAGGGGGCGTGGACTACACCGTTGACCAGCGGGAAAAAACGTCCCTTGTATTGAGCTTTGCTGGCGGTGAAGGCGATCGATCCGAGGGTACGGCCGTGGAACGCCCCAAGGAAGCCAATGAACTGTGGGCGTTTGCTGTGATATCGCGCCAGTTTGATCGCCGATTCGACGCTTTCAGTCCCGGAATTGGTCATAAAAGAAGCGGCCGGTCCTGTAAAAGGGGCAATATCATTGAGCTTTTCAGCCAGCTTGACCCAGGTTTCGTGATAAAAATCCGAAGAGATATGGATGAATTTCTCTGCCTGGGCCTGGATGGCCTTGACGACCTGAGGGTGGCTGTGTCCGGTAGCAGCAACGGCGATCCCGGCAGCAAAATCGAGAAAGCGGTTGCCATCTATGTCCCAAACCTCCGTTCCGCTGCCATGGTCCATCACAAAAGGATAGCCGCGTGGATAAGAGGTTGAAATGAATGAACGATCGCGTTCGATAATCGCCTGAGCCTTTGGTCCGGGTAACCTGATCGGTTGCATAAGGTGAGTCCTCCATCAACAGGATGAATTGTGTCCCGAGATTATATCACTGAGGCAGAATCTGAAACTCAGGAAGATTGGTGGGCAAGGACCAGCGCACCGTACAGCCCTGCATCATCACCCAGCCCGGCCTGTGTGATTTCCAGGTCCTTCAGGTATTCCTTTGAAAGGACTGCGTTTTTGACTGTTTTGCGGACTGGGTCAAGCAACAATTCACCTGCCTGAGATACACCGCCGCCCAGAATGACAATGGATGGATTGAAGATCATCAGGTAGTTAGCGATCATCAAGCCCAAATAGTGCCCGGCGCGCGAAAAAGCTTCCTTTGCCAAAGGATCACCTTCTCTGGCTGCTTGGCTGATCTTTTGCGGGTCGGGTTCTCCCAAGAGAGATGATTTCCGCCCTTCTTTTAGTTTTTCAGTCACGTAGTTCATAATGGCCGGGCCGGAAGCAAGGGCTTCCAGATGGCCCCTCTGGCTGCAGCTGCAAACCGGACCACCCGGAAGAATGGTCACATGGCCGAGTTCCCCGGCCATGCCGTGTTTGCCTTTTAGCAGTTGGCCGTTGCAGATCACACCACCGCCAATGCCTGTGCTAATGGTCAGGTACACCAGGTGGTTGTGACCCTTTCCTGCCCCAAACTGCCACTCACCAAGGGCCGCCAGGTTGGCATCATTTCCGAGGAAAGTGGGCGCTCCAATGGATTCTTCAATCCGTTTGGCTACGGGTATTCCAACCCAATCATCAAGGTTGGGCGCTGTGATTACTTTGCCGGATTCGGGATCCACTACCCCTGGAATGCCAATCCCCAGGGCGTGAATGTCTGCATCGGGTGGGCAAACATCTTCTATCAGGTTCAACAGGCGATTCAAGCTGGTTTCGCCATCGGCATAGGTGCGAATCCGTTTTTGCCGGATGGGTTTGATTTGATTCTCAGGGAAAACGGCTGCCCGCATATGGGTGCCGCCAATATCCAATGCAAGGTCGATTTTCATGGGGTTATTATAGCATGTGAGACGAATATCAAAATCATCTTACCTTGAGAATAAATTAAATATTTATAAAAAATATAAAGTCGTTGACGACTCCCCGGAATCCTGCTATCATTCCTGATATATGCAAGAGCGAAAACAAAGTTTCCTTTCCCGCTTGTGGGAACGGATCCGTCGGGAAGCACAATGGTTTCGGCCAGGATTGGGGTACAAACGCTGGCTGATTTTGGTTTTACTGGGGACCGCCCTGCTGGGCTTGGGCCTGGCGCTTGTGATTCTGGATGTTTATCGGAACGCGCCGGACACCTGGTGGCTGCCGGCCCTTTCTTATTTATCTTTGAGATTCCTGGATCGGCCGATCCGGGTGATCATCTTTGGTGGGATCGGGTTGGCCCTGACTCTGATCGGTATTTGGGGCTCC
>JBMCLF010000048.1:0-10045 GCA_048615215.1 Candidatus Brevefilum sp. | reverse complement strand
AAAATAAAAAAGGATAAAAAATATGTCAATTATCATTGCACCCTCGATTCTTTCCGCTGATATGACCCGCCTGAGTGAGCAGGTCAAACAGGCAGTTGATGGTGGCGCGAATTGGATTCATGTAGACGTTATGGATGGCCGCTTCGTGCCGAATATCACCTTTGGGCCGATGATCGTCAAAGCCGTACGGAAAGTGACAAATCTCCCGATTGATGTGCACCTGATGATTGTCGAACCGGAAAAGCACTTGCAGGCTTTTGCGGATGCGGGTACAAATCATATCACTGTTCATTATGAGACCTGTCCACACATCCATCGGACACTTCAGACCATTCGGGAGATGGGCATGTCCCCAGGGTTGGTGATCAACCCGGGCACGCCGGTCAACACCCTTAGTGAATTAACACACGACACCGATTCCATACTGATCATGACGGTCAATCCTGGTTTTGGCGGACAGGATTTCATTGGAACCATGGTTGATAAAATACGACGGACAAAACGCTTGCTTGATGAGAAAAACTCGAAAGCCTTCATCCAGGTGGACGGCGGCATCAGTGAGGAAACAATTGATCAATGCTATCAGGCAGGGGCAAGAAATTTTATCGTAGGATCCGCAATTTTTACATACAAAAAAGGCATCAAAGCCGGGATACAGGCTTTGCGGAAAGCCATTGTTCAATAGCGCATTAAAGCAAAAATCGCGGAAAATGCCGCGACTAATGCACAAAAGAAGTGTTAATATTAATTGGTGGACTTTACCAACGTTCGGATGCAGCGGGTGCATAAAGTCTTACGAACCGTTCGTCCGTTTTCATAAACAGTAACCTTTTGAAGGTTGGGTTTAAATTGTCGTTTCGTCGCCCGCATTGAGTGACTACGATTATGACCGAATTTTGTCTTTTTTCCACAATTCTCGCAGATCGCCATGTTGTCGTCCTTTCAAAACTTAAGTTATAATGACAAGGTTTGGTCTCTCATTTTCCAAACAGCGAATTATTTTACCATACTCAATTAAATACGACAAGCACACCGGGTGAAAAGCTTATGGCAGAGACAGAAAAAAATAATCAACACAATGAATTGGGCAGTATCCTGATTCAGAAAGATGCAATTGCATCTATTGCTCGTCAATCCACTCTCCAATCCTACGGCGTGGTAGGACTATCCCCTAAAAACCTCTTTGAAAGTATCAGGCAATTCCTGGTCAAAGATGGTAAATATGGTGTCGATGTGGAATACGATCATGATGGATTGTTGATCGATTTGTTCATCATCGTTGAATACGGCACAAGGATCAAATCGATCACAAACAGCATCGTTAATAGTGTAAAATACAACGTCGAAAAAACCGTCGGACTTCCGGTCCGCCGGATCAATGTCCACGTTCGCGGTCTGCGCATTAGCAATATGGACTGATCGGCTTTTATCATTGAAAAGCCAGAAATTATCGCGTGTTTTAATCTTGGGAGTATTATGAGTGCAGTTGAATTGACAAAATTAAGCCCTGAGGAGCGACATCAACTCGTCTCAGTGCCAATCGACGGTCAGGGCTTGAAAACATTGCTTGAAGCAGGGATGGTCTGGCTGAAAACCAATCAGCAAATCGTTAATCGTTTAAATGTGTTTCCCGTACCCGATGGAGACACGGGAACCAACATGGTTCTCACCATGCAGGCTGCTTTTGACGAAGTAGAGACTTCGGGCACGCAGAATATTGGGCAGCTTGCACACGCTGTCGCCCGGGGAGCCTTGATGGGCGCTAGGGGAAACTCAGGCGTAATCCTTTCTCAGATCTGGCGTGGATTTGCCCGGGCATTGGATGAACAACCTACCATGAATGTCAAACTCCTGGCTGAAGCGATGGCTGAAGCAAAAGAAACAGCCTATAAAGGTGTCGTCCGCCCTGTTGAGGGCACAATCCTGACAGTGATTAAAGACATCGCTGCCCAGGCAGAAGTCTCAGCGCAACGCACCACCATTTTTACTGAGGTTCTTGCAGACATTGTTGAGGCCGCCGAGGCTTCTGTCGAACGTACGCCAGAGCTCCTCCCAATCCTGGAACAGGCAGGCGTTGTAGATTCTGGCGGTAAAGGTTTGCTGTGCATCTTTGAAGGTATGTGGCGGTTTATCAATGGCGACCCGCTGGACAAAACTGTTTCCGAGGTCATGCCGCTTTCAGAAATGAATCTGGAGGATGCCATGGAAACGGTTGAACCCGGCCAGGATTACGAAGTGGTAATTGACTTCACGCCCGAGCCAGCCTTCGATCTTGAGAATTATTATGAAGAACTATCGCAAATCGGCACGTCTATTCAGGTCGGCGAAGGAGATGGGATGTACCGGATGCATATCCACGTCCCACTCGAAAGTCGTTATCAGCCCATTGAACATACGATGACCCTTGGGACCATCCAAAAAGTCATGATGGAAAACCTCATGGCTCAAATGGACGAACAGCGAAAGCCCAAAAGCCCAATGATCAACCTGGCGCAGGTCCAACCGGATGAAATAGCAGTTGTGGCCGTTTCCCCTGGACCTGGCCTTTCTCGGATTTTTGCCAGCCTGGGTGTTGCTGCAATCGTTGAAGGGGGACAAACCATGAACCCAAGCATTAAAGAACTCCTGGCATCATTTGAGAACCTGCCCACCGATAAAGTGATCATTCTTCCCAATAACAAGAACATCATATTGGCAGCAAAGGAAGCCGCCTCAATGACAGTAAAACGAGTAGCGGTGATCCCTTCCATTAGCGTTCCGCAGGGTTTATCGGCAATGTTCCGCCTGATACCGGATGCAGACTTTGATGAAAATGTGGAATCAATGAAGGAGGCCCTGGATGAAGTCGAAACCGGTGAGATTACCATTGCTACACGCAGTGTTGAAATTGATGATGTGCAGGTTGAAAAAGGCGAGGTGATCGCCTTGCATAATGGAAAATTGGTAACCTCCACCCAAACGATTGAGGCAGCCTGCGAAGAACTGTTGATCGCCGCCGATACCAGCGATTACGAACGTATCACCTTGTTCTATGGCGAGGATATCAAACCACAAAAGGTAAACCAACTCGCAGACAAGATCCGTTCGATCTACCCGGACCATGAGATTGAAGTTCATGAAGGCGGACAACAACACTACCAATTAATTATTGCCATTGAATGAAAACAATTTTCCCGTCAAAGACGAGAGCGCCAAAACCCCGTTGAAGGGGTTTTGCTTTTAACCGGGTAGTGAATTTAAAGTCTTTGGCGCATTTTATGGTTGGGAAATGTTACAATTGGCTTCACTTATGCGTTATGATTAATGAGTGAATGACGTCAAAATTATTGAAAATCATATCAACAAGGTTTTTAAAATATAAATGCAAAGATCTACAGAAAAGCTCTATAAAATTTTTAAACTGGAATCAGAATTTGGCTACACCAACAAAGCTGTTGTGGGCGGGTTGGAGAAGCTAACCGACACATGGATCGGAGAAGCAAGAGCCGACGGCATCCCCGAAGAGAAAATCCAACAGGTGATGGCAATTCTCAACAAATACCCTTCACTGGCAAAGCCAGAACGCCCCTCTGCCCTGCAGAAAATTGGCAACATCCTGGAAAATCCAGGGATTAAAAACCTGACCCGAAAAACCGATTCGCAGGTAACGCCAGAAACAACCTCATCTGAAAACCTTTCATCTGGCACAGAGGATGCTGGAACAAACGTCAAACAGCAAGGTCGTGGCAGGACTCGAAAACGTAGCACAGGGCCGGCACCTGTCCCTGCCACTTCAATGCCTCAGGGACTCGATTCCCCAACCAATGCGGTCAGGGGGATCGGCAAAAAACAATCTCAATTGCTGGATAACCTGGATCTTCATACCATTGAGGATATGATTTACTTCTTTCCCCAACGGTACGATGATTATTCTGAACTGAGGCTCATCAAAGATCTGACTTATGGTGAAGAAGTCACCATCCTCGCCTGGGTAAAAAGTGTGACATCATTTTCGACGCGTAACAAAAACCGGAAAATCGTCCAGGCGGTAGTATCTGATGACACCGGCAGCATCCAACTGATGTGGTTCAACCAGGAATATCACCTGCGTTATCTCAGAAAGAACATGTTTCTCTCAATATCCGGCAAAATAGAGCAGTACATGGGGCGTCTGGTAATGTACCACCCAGATTACGAGCAGGTGGAGCAGGAACAACTGCATACCAAGAGAATTGTCCCGGTCTACGCTTTGACCGCCCGTCTGAGTCAGCGCTGGCTGCGGCGAGTAATGTACAATGTGATCACTCATTGGGCACCCATAATCCCCGAGTTCATGACTGAATATATCCTCGAAGATGCCGAACTGATGGACCTCTCAAGCGCGCTGAAGGAAATCCATTTTCCCGAGACAACAGAGGCCCTGAAGAGAGCCCGATCAAGGCTGGCTTTTGATGAAATCTTCTTGCTCCAGCTTGGTGTACTCATGCAGAAGTATCAATGGGCAATTCAGCAAGCACGGGAATTCACCGTAGAAGACGAATGGCTCCTAAAGAAAATCCAGGATTTGCCCTTCGAATTGACCCATGCACAGCAACTGGTGCTCGAAGATATCTGCAAAGACCTGGCATCCGGACAACCAATGAACCGATTACTGCAGGGCGATGTGGGATCAGGCAAAACAGTCATTGCCGCTCTGGGAATAGAAATCGTGTTAAAAAATAATGCTCAGGCAGCCTTCATGGCACCGACGAGTATCCTTGCCGAACAGCATTACTATAGTCTTATGCGCCTTTTAGCCGACGAAGAAAAAAGTTCATCCACGCTGCAAGAGGATGAGATCCGGCTGTTAATCGGCGATACCCCCGCCAAAGAGCGAGAGGAAATCTTACAGGGCTTAAAGGATGGATCGGTCAGGTTGGTGATTGGCACTCACGCACTTATCGAAGATCCTGTTGACTTCAAAGACCTCCAGTTAGCAATTGTTGATGAGCAGCACCGCTTTGGCGTAGCACAAAGAGCCGCTTTGCGTGAAAAAGGCGACAATCCTCATTTGCTTGTGATGACCGCCACCCCTATCCCGCGATCGCTGGCCCTGACAATCTACGGCGATCTGGATGTGAGCGTTATTGATGAAATGCCGCCTGGTCGCCAGCCGGTTGAAACTCACATTGTCTATCCTATTGAACGAGAACGCACTTACACCCTGATCCGCTCTCAGGTAAAAGAAGGCCATCAGGCTTTTATCATCTACCCTCTTGTTGAACAAAATGATAACCAGGATAGCAAAGCCGCAGTGGAAGAACAGCAAAGACTCCAAAATGAGGTTTTTCCTGAACTCAGCATTGGTTTATTACACGGCCGCCTGAGGCCGGATGAAAAAGAATCCGTGATGCGAAAATTTAGAGATCGGGAATATGACATTCTGGTGTCCACGTCCGTAGTTGAAGTTGGCGTGGATATTCCCAACGCAACGGTGATGGTGGTTGAAGGTGCAAACCGTTTCGGCCTGGCTCAACTCCATCAATTCCGGGGACGCGTGGGACGTGGGTCTGACCCTTCATACTGCATCCTGATTCCAGAAACAAGCGACGCGGCTGAAAACGAACGCCTTGTTGCCATGGAAAGTACCAATGATGGGTTCGAGCTGGCCGAATATGACCTCAGGCAGCGTGGACCTGGAGAATTCCTTGGAACCCGCCAGTCGGGCTACACAAATTTGAGATTGGCGAATATCACCGACATTCGCCTGATTAAAAAAGCACAAACCTATGCGCAGCAGGTATTGGATAATGACCCAACGCTCTCAGCTCCCGAACATCAATTGATGCGGGATGCCCTGGAACATTTCTGGCCTTCTGCAGAAGGAGAAATAAGCTGAGATGACACATGTAATATTCCCTGGAACCTTCGATCCCATCCACTATGGGCATATCAATATCGCCAGACGAGCCGCAGACCTGTTTGATGAGGTCATCGTGGCTGTTTATGCCCGTGAGCAGGAAAATATCCTGTTTTCGCCGGAAGATCGCCTGGCGCTCGCTGAAGAAGCCTTTAAAAATATTGGGAACATAAGCGTCACCAAATATACCGGTTTAACCGTTAAATTCGCCAAAAAGGTTGGCGCCCGCGCGATCGTTCGGGGATTGCGTGTATTTTCAGATTTTGAATATGAGTTCCGAATGGCCCTCGCAAACAACCGGCTGGAGCCTGAAATCGATGTGATCGCCCTGATAACAAATGAGGAACATACTTTCCTCTCCTCAACCACTGTACGGGAAATCGCCGCACTTGGCGGCGATGTCTCCAGCATGGTCCCCACGCACGTCGAAAAGGCATTGAAAAAACGCTTCAATATTCTTGGTAATGACCAGGAAATTGTTCCCTTGACCTCTTTAAGGGATTAATTGACTGTGAATCCTGGAATATGTTAAGATTGGTATAACGCTTGCAATGGGTTAAGCAGCTACCCTGAACCGGAGGAATTGATGGATATCTTACATCTTGTTGATCGACTTGAAGAACTCTTTAACGAAAGCCGTCCAATCTGGCTCACACACAGCGTTATTGTTGATGAAGATCGGATGCTTGATCTGATCGATCAAATGCGTGTGGCGATTCCAGAAGAGATTAAAAAAGCGCAGCAGATTATCTCCCAAAGAGATCGCATCCTGGCTCAGGCTAAAGAAGAGGCGAATCGAACGCTCGCTCTGGCAAGAGAAAAAGCAGAAAAACGTATGGAAGATAATGAAATTATTCAATCTGCAAAGATTCGAGCCGATGAAATCATCCAGCAGGCGCACAAAGAAGCCGCATCAACCCAGCGGGAAGCGGATAAATATATTCTTGAATCCCTTACCACGCTTGAGGTGACGATAGATCGCTTGCTCTCGCAGGTAAGAAATGGGATTAACTCCCTACAACGGGAAATTTATGCTTCTTCTGAAGAAGGGCAGGATCGTACCTCTCGAGATGACGAGCTGCTTTAAATCTGCTCAAACTCCTCATTCATCCGTGATTTTTAGCATCTGAGTCTTCAGATGCTTTTTTTTCTGGATACATTGCGGGACTTTTTTTCATCGCATCCCGGTGGATGCAAAGCAACAGGTAGTACCTCATCCATATGCTTAACCGTAATTAATTTTATTTCCTTCAACACACTTTTTGGTACTTCCTCCAGGTCTTTTTCATTTCGTTCCGGAAAGATCACCTTCTTCAAGCCGGACCGATGGGAGGCGAGAACCTTCTCGCGAATTCCGCCAACTGGAAGCACCCGGCCTCTCAAGGTGATCTCACCTGTCATCCCAACCAGGTGATAGCTCGGTCGGTCCGTAAAAGCAGAAATCATGGCCGTTGTCATGGTTATACCGGCACTCGGTCCATCCTTTGGAATCGCCCCTTCTGGTATATGCAGGTGTACGTCGACATTTTCAAATATTTCAGGCTCAATTTCTAGGATTTCTGCACGAGATTTTATATAGGATAACGCCGCCTGAGCTGATTCCTGCATTACATCTCCGATTTGTCCGGTGATCTGCAGGTTGCCCTTGCCCTCGAGGATCAGCACCTCGACCGGCATGATCTCTCCCCCGTTTTCCGTCCAGGCCAGCGCTGTGGCCACGCCGACTTCATCTTCGCCCTCCGCTTCTGTTTCAAAGAACTCCTGTGGGCCAAGAAATTTCCGAACAGCCTGTGGGGTGATTCGTTTTGGGCAATCTTTATTTTCTATCTTGAGCCGAGCGATTTTCCTTAAAATCCGCCCAATTTCCCGTTCAAGATTTCGAACCCCGGCTTCAAAGGTGTATTCCCGGATAATCTTCATCAATGCTTGTTTTTGAAAGTGAATGTCATCACTTTGCAGGCCTGTTTCTTCGATTTGACGGGGAATAAGAAACCGGTTTGCAATTTCTAATTTCTCTTCTTCAATGTAACCGGAAAATTCAATGACTTCCATTCGATCCAACAAAGCCGGCGGGATGGTGCTGAGTGTGTTAGCGGTGGTGATGAAAATTACATTCGACAGGTCAAAATCCATTTCCAGATAATGATCGGAAAAGGCTTTATTTTGTTCGGGATCAAGGACTTCCAATAGCGCCGATGATGGATCCCCCCTGAAATCCGCACCCAATTTATCGATCTCATCCAGCATAAATAGCGGATTGAGGGTGCCAACACGGCGCATCGTCTGAATAATTCGTCCAGGCATCGCACCGATATATGTCCGCCGATGTCCTCTGATTTCAGCCTCATCCCGCACACCGCCTAATGAAAGGCGCGCGAATTCCCGCCCCAGAGCACTGGCAATCGACTTGCCAAGTGAGGTCTTTCCTGTTCCAGGCGGGCCAACAAAGCACAGGATTGGCTGCCGTAGGCGTTTGGGATTCAAACTTCGGATGGCAATGTATTCAATAATCCGGTCTTTTGCTCTTTTAAGCCCGTAATGGTCGCGGTTCAACACATTCTCTGCATGCACCACATCCAGGTTATCTTCGCTTGATTCCCCCCATGGCAAATCCAGCAACCAATCGAGGTAAGTGCGAATGATCCCAACTTCAGGCGCCATTGAGGGCATTTGTGCCAGGCGGTTCAATTCTCGTTCGGCTTGAAGCCGGACTTGCTCGGGGGCATCCAGATTTTCAATCTTTTCTGATAATTCCAAAATTTCTTGAGACCAGATATCCCCCTCCCCCAGTTCGATTTGGATCGCCTTCATTTGCTCACGTAAATAATATTCACGATGTGAACGGTCCACTTCCGTTTGTACCTGGGCTTGGATTTCATCTTCCAGTTCGAGAACATCCAATTCTTCAGCCAGGATCTTATTCACACGTTTTAATCGGTCTAATGGATGGGTTAAAATCATCAATTCTTGTCTGACATCATTGGGCAATGAGAGTGAAGTGGCAATCATGTCCGCCAACCAGCTTGGATCATTGATATTAATCGAAAAGAGATGAGCCTCGTCAGGGAGGCTTTCATTTAAATCCACACAATTTTCAAACAAACTGCGAGCCGTACGCATTAGCGCGGTCATCTGGTGCGTCAGCCTGAAATCCTCGGGGACCGGCCTGACCTCAACCATCAAACAGGGCTCGGTCTCGACAATATCAACAATTTCAACCCTGCGGCGTCCCTGGACGAGTGCAGAGTGGTTCCCGCTTTGCATCGATAGCATCCTGCCGACAGCCAACTCCATGCCCACCGGTAAAAACTCACTCAGGAAGTCGCCCTCAATGCCTTTATCTGAAAGGAAAAGTGCAACTGCTGTTTGGTTCTGATTTTGAGCTTCGCCAACAGCTTTTACGCTGTTCTCGTCGCTTAGAAAAATTGGGGAGATCATCCTTGGGAAGACCACCACATCTTTCAAAACAAAGGCAGGGCTGACAAAAGTGCCAGATTCTCCCTGATCTCGGTTTGTAATCCGGTACAGTTCTTCTGTGCGTTGGTGGATGTTCCCCATCAAATCATTATCATCGTCCGCTTGGGGAAACCAATTATCGTCATTCATCAGAAACTCCCGATCAATTCAGGTTGCCTAACAATCTGAGCCCAATTGTATCATTACATCTCGGCGGTTTTAATTTGTGGGAATAATTCCCGCGCCGCTGCGGCAATAAATACGCTGCCGGTGATCAGAATCACTGAGTCACCACCTGCTTCAACAATGGCTTTTTCTAAGGCTTCTTCGATTGTTGTAACCGCCTCCGCAGAACGTCCACTGCGGTGGGCCAGTTCGACCAATTTTGCAGGATCAATGGCACGCGGGTGGATCGATTGGGTTGCGATCACACGTTTGACTCTTGGGAGTAATTCCTGATACATCCCATCAATGTCTTTGTCTTCCGATGCACCAAAAACCAAAATAATTGGGAATCCTGGAAAGTAATCGTCCATCGCCTGACGCAGCCGCATGGCCGAATAACGATTATGGGCTGAATCAATGACAACCGGCGGGTGACGTTGCAATATTTCCATTCGACCTGGCCAGTTTACCTGCGCAAATCCCTGATGGTAGGCTTCGGGTGATAAGTCAACACCCAATTTCTCAGCAGTCTTGAGTGCAGCATAG
>JBMCLF010000047.1:0-10245 GCA_048615215.1 Candidatus Brevefilum sp. | reverse complement strand
CTGATGAATTCGAAAATTTAGGCGGTGCCACTTTGGCGGCAGAACTGGGCGCAGCCTCGGCGGATCATCTTGTGAAAACATCGCCTGAAGATATTCGTTCCCTGGCACAATCCGGCACGGTGGCGGTATCTCTCCCGGGTACGCCTTTCGGCCTGAACGAAGAGGAATACACCCCTGCCCAGGAGCTCATCGATGCAGGTGCTATCCTGGCATTAGCCAGCGATATCAACCCGGGCACCTCATGGTGTGAGTCCATGCAGTTCATCTTAGCGCTTGCCTGCCGCAAGCTGGGCCTGACCCCTGCGCAGGCCATTGCTGCCGGTACTATCAATGCAGCTGCAGCCCTGAATCTGGAAGACCGCATCGGCTCGATCGAAGTCGGAAAGCAGGCGGACCTGCTTCTCTTGAGTGTGGAGGACTATCGCCAGCTCGGTTACCGTTTTGGCACCAATCTTGTAGCCATGGTGATTAAACGGGGCAGTATTTTTCGTGTTAACACCCTGTCCTGAAACCAATAATATTCGGATGATGTCGCTTATGACCCAAACCCTACACACTGTCGTCACTCTGGTTGCAGCCGGCCTCCTCTTGCTGGTGGGAATATTTGTGCTGCGGTTTTTGTTTAAAATCGCCTGGCGCCTGGTACGCGTCGCCCTGATTCTCCTTTCGCTGGTATTATTAGCGGGATATTTTGTTGGATTTCTGGAGATCGGCCTGCGCTGATCGGCAAAAATCAGGAGAATCTTAAACGCAATGGAACCTGTTTCAATTGAAGAAGCACGGGAATGGTATCAAGATGCCGATCCCGTACATGATTTTGACCACGTTCTGCGCGTCTATCGGATTGCCGAACGGTTGGCAGAAGCCGAAGGCGCAGACAAGGAAATTGTGCGCGCTGCCGCACTGCTTCACGATTCGCAAGGCAGCGCTCCAGGCGGTGAGACACAGGCACGAGCAGAACACCATATCACTTCCGCTGATTTTGCAAGGGAGGTTCTTGCTGAAAAGGGCTGGCCCGATGAAAAAATCGAGGCGGTCCGGCACTGCATCCTGGCGCATCGCTTTCGCGGAGATGAGAACGCACCTGAGACCATTGAAGCTAAAGTGCTGTTTGATGCCGACAAGCTCGATGTGCTTGGCGCGATCGGCGCCGCACGCACCATCGCTTATGCTGCACTCGATGGGCAGCCCTCTTACGCTGAACCCTCTGAGCAGTTTTTGCGCAGCGGTGAAAAAGCACCTGGCGAACCGCATTCCTCCTATCACGAATTTCTGTTCAAACTGCGCAGAGTCAAAGAGCGCATGTTCACAGAGAGCGGCCATGCGCTAGCAGAAGCCCGGCATGCTTATCTGGTTAATTTTTACGCCCAGTTGCAGGCGGAAGTTCGGGGAGAACGCTAAATAATCAGGTTAGGGAAGTACCTATCATAAAATAATTTCATTTTAGTGAAATTTACGGAAATATCCTCTATGGTAAAATGAGGTCAATCAGAATGACCTTCAACCAACCCTTTTTAATGGGACTCCAAAAAATTGTGATATTTGCCAAAACAAGTCGCGATGAGTAAACTTGCCGTCATTACTATCAACCACCAACATGGTGCGATGATAAAAAAGACAATTGAATCCCTCGTATCTGTGGGCTATGATCAGCATTTTGATTTATTTGTCATCAACAACCTGAAAGATGAGCCAACGACAACCTGGCTGAAAGAAGCCGTCCCGGGAGTGAGGGTGATGCTGAACAAAAACCCACGTGGATTTGCCAGCAACATCAACCAGGTCATCCGCGACCACCCCAATTTTGAGTATTATCTGCTCCTCAATCCGGATGTGATCTGCCTGCCCGGAATGATCGACAAGCTTATCCAGACCATGGAGGCAAATCTGCAGATTGGAGCCGCCGGACCGCAACTGCTTGACATGGATGGCGCCATACAACCCTCCCGCCGGCGCTTTGCCACCTTCGCGGTTCTGATGATGCGTGCCCTGCATCTTGATTCGCTCTTCAACCGGTTACCGGCCGTTGACAACTACCTCATGAATAACGACACCTTTGATCCCGTGACAGAAGTTGACTGGATCACAGGTGCAGTAATGCTTCTGCGCAAAGCGGCTTTGGATGAAATCGGCTTATTTGACGAGCGTTTCTTTTTATATTTTGAAGACGAGGATCTTTGCTGCCGTATGTGGCAAAATGGTTGGAAAGTTTGTTATATTAAAGGTGCACAGGCTTACCATGCGCATCTGGCGGAAGGTCGTAAAAAGATCTTGAGCAAGGCTAATTTCCGTCACATCGCCAGCGCTTTCAAGATGCTTGCTAAATATGGCGGTAAAATCGGAACCTGTCGAAATAACCAAACCAAAGATTAGGCTCGAGTTAATAATCAGTTTCATGGAAAAGAAAAAAAACGATCGCTTTAAATCCAAATTACTCGAAAACCGCAGCCCCGTGGTCATCGCACTGCTGATCCTCAGTGATATTGTCACAATCAGTCTGGCCCTGGTGATAGCCGCGGTCATCCGGATCTTGCTCACACCCATTCTTGGCGGTGTGGTTAATTGGGAATTGATCCTCAATGGGCTGGTTTTCTATGTGCTCTTCAGCCTCATCATGGCCTGGCTCAACGGTCTTTACCCGGGTTTTGGGCTGGCAGCGGTGCATGAGATGCAAAAGGTGCTGTATGTCGTGTCCATGGCATCGGTCTTTCTTGGCGTCTTTCTCTTTCTGCAGCAGCTGGGTTTAGCTTACTCCCGTTTTATCTTCGTGCTGACCTGGATACTCTCCGCATTATTCATGATGCTCGGGCGGTTTGCGATTCGAAACCGTTTCTCTCGTTTTGAATGGTGGGGCATTCCCATGGTAATTGTTGGTACCGCCGAAAATGCCGCAGCCGTCATCGAAAAGTTTTTTCAAAACCGCCGCCTGGGTTTTCGACCTGTGTTTCATTTTGATCCCAACCACAAAGCTGATCAGCTCATCCACGATGTCCCACCGCTTGAAAATAAGCAGGCCTTACAAGAAGTGATCGCCAGAACAGGAATCCAGCATTTGGTGTTCACAGATCCTCTCGAGGACATCGATTCCTTCAACCTGCACTGGATGCGTGATGTTTTCCCCAATATCCTATTTGTGCTCAACCCTTCCCCCTTTGGCTCGCTGTGGGTCCGCACCATTGACCTGCACGGCACACTGGCGATTGAGACCAATTATCACCTGCTCAATACTCGGGAGATCATTATCAAACGCATCCTGGATATGCTCCTCACATTGATCTTATTATTATTCACCTGGCCAATTTTCATCCTGCTGGGGATCCTGATCAAGGTTGACTCAAAAGGGCCCATCCTTTTCACGCAAAAAAGATTAGGGCAGAACGGAGAAGTTTTCAAAAGCTTTAAATTCCGGACGATGTACAACAATGCCGAAGAAAAGCTGCAGGAACTGCTGGCGAACGACCCTGAAGCCAACAGTGAATACGAGAAATATCATAAACTTGTCAACGATCCCCGGATTACCCGGCTGGGAAAGTTACTGCGCCGCTACAGCCTGGACGAACTGCCCCAACTGCTTAACGTCATCAAGGGCGACATGAACCTTATCGGACCGCGCAGCTATATGCCCCGGGAATTGCTGGCGATGGGCGCATATGCCAAGATCATCCTCAAAGTCAAACCGGGCATCACCGGCTGGTGGCAGGTCATGGGCCGCAACGCCACCTCTTTCAGAGAAAGATTGCAGCTTGACGAATATTACATCAGCAACTGGTCGATCTGGCTGGATATTTATGTCATCATCAAAACTGTATGGGTGCTGGTCAAAGGCCAGGGGCTCTAGAGCCTGCCAGCAATATCCATGACGGGACTAGTGTCCCCACTTCCCAATAACCAATACCCAATATCCTGCCTAAAATAAGGTAAAATCTTGGCTGTGTACGCAAATATCACATCCAACATGTAAAAAGGATCAGTATTTTGGAATTTTCAACACTATGTGTCATCGGCATGGGATATATTGGACTGCCAACCGCCAGCATCTTCGCCAGCAGGGGCCTCCGGGTGACCGGTATGGATATCAACAAGGATATTATTGATGGCTTGCAGGCGGGCAAAGTTCATATCTTTGAACCAGGCCTGCGGGAGGTGGTGCTGGAGGCGCTTGAAACCGAACACCTCGATATCTCCACGGAAGTTAAACCCGCTGATGCTTTCATTATTGCCGTTCCCACACCTTTTTACGAAGATAAACGTGCAGATATGCGGGCGGTGATTGCCGCATGCAAATCTATCGTCCCTCACCTAAAAAAGAACAACCTGGTAATTCTTGAATCCACCTCACCGCCACGGACCACAGTTGACATCGTCGCCCCGATCCTGGAAAAGAGCGGTCTCAAAGCCGGAGAGGACTTCTTGCTTGCTTATTCACCCGAGCGGGTGTTACCAGGTAAGATCCTCAGTGAACTGGTTCAAAACCCACGGGTGATTGGGGGCATCAACCGGGCTTCCGCCGAGGCCGGACGGGACCTTTATCGAAAATTCGTCAAAGGCGATATCATCCTCACGGATGCCACCACGGCTGAGACGGTCAAATTGATGGAAAACACCTCCCGCGACATCAACATCGCCATTGCCAATGAATTCGCCCGCCTGGCCCAGCAATTTGATGTGGACATCTGGGAGGCGATCAGCATCGCCAACCTTCACCCACGGGTGGAAATCCTGCGTCCAGGGGTGGGCGTGGGCGGTCACTGCATCAGTGTGGACCCCTGGTTCCTGGTGGAAGCAGCATCAGAGAATGCAAAATTGATCAAAACTGCCCGTGAAATCAACGATGAACAACCTGCCTATGTAGCCGATCTGATCGAAAAAGCTGCGGGTGGTTTAGACAACAAAACCATTGGCTTTCTCGGCCTTTCTTTCAAACCCAATGTGGACGACCTTCGCGAGAGCCCTGCTGTGGATCTCGTGCATTACCTGCAAGATGCGGGCGCAAAAGTCTTTGCCTACGAGCCTTTCCGGCTTGATGCTGATTTGGAAGGTGTCAATCAGGTCAACAGCCTGGAAACCGCCCTGATTGACGCGGACATAATCGTTCTGGCCGTCGCCCACGATCAGTTCAAAGACCTTAATCCAAAAGAAATTAAGCAGAAAACACAGGCTAAAATCGTCTTTGATGCAGTTCGAGTTTGGGATAAGGCTGCATGGGAACTGGCGGGGTTTCAGTTTTTTGGCCTGGCAAGGAAATACTAATCCAATCCGAAAAACATCCAGTAAGTCTCAGCAAAAACATTTTTAATGGACGTAAAGCCAAATCAATGCTTTCTAAGGAGGGAATATGTTAGGTGCGATGATTGGTGACATTGTCGGTTCCGTCTATGAATGGGACAACATTAAAACCACGAATTTCACCTTTTTAAAAGATAAGTGCTTCTTCACCGACGATACCGTATTAACCGCGGCCACCGCCCAGGCCCTGATGACGGATGGGGATTACACTCGGGCCTACCAGGATTTCGCCCGGCGCTACCCCGGTCGCGGCTACGGCGGTAATTTCCATGTCTGGATCTACGCCGACGACCCCCAACCCTACAACAGTTGGGGGAATGGCTCGGCCATGCGGGTCAGCCCGGTAGGCTTTGCATTTGACACCATCGAAGAAGTACTTGCCGAAGCGGAACGCAGCGCAGCCGTCACTCACAACCACCCTGAGGGCATCAAAGGCGCTCAATCGACTGCCCTCGCAATCCTCATGAGCCGGCAAGGCGCTGAGAGATCTGAAATTCGTAAAGAAATCAAAGACCGGTTCGGATATGATCTCGATCGAACTCTGGATAAAATTCGGCCAGACTACACCTTCGATGTCTCCTGCCAGGGGTCCGTGCCTGAGGCCATTATCGCCTTCCTGGAATCCGAGGCCTATGAGGATGCCGTGCGCAAAGCCATTTCACTGGGCGGCGACAGCGATACCATCGCCTGCATCAGTGGTGGGATCGCGCAAGCATTTTACGGTGGAGTCCCAGAGGATATCGCAGAACGGGGCAAAACCTTCCTGCCAGATGAATTCCTCCAGATCCTGCAAGATTTTGAGGCCTGGCGCAACAAATAAAATTCTCAAAACAAAAAGGACGTGAAATATTAACCTTAGAAATTTCACCATCTTCCCAAATTTTGCTCTTTTACCCGCCTAACTTCTCTTCCAATTCTGACCACTCGCCCATTAACTGGCTAATTTCTTCCTGCAGCGCGACATATTCTTCGCCCAACTGCCAGACCTCGCCCGAATTGTCCGGGGGATTTTCAAGGATAGTGGATAATTCTTCCTGCCGGGCCTCAAGCCTCTCGACCTTAGCTTCAATCTCAACCTGGCGGGTTTGCAGCTTTCGCCGCTGGTAACTCGATAAGCTCTTCTTTGACGGTTTTATAACAACGGAACTCGCTGGTTCATGCTGAGAACCCTCACCCCGGTCATCCTGGGCTGCTTGCGCCTCTCTTACTTTAAGTTGGTGTGCCTTGTATTGGGTGTACGAGCCTTTGAATACATGCAAAGTCTTTCCGGATGGATCGACCTCCCAAATTTGCGAAGCCAGAGAATCGATTAAGTAGCGATCGTGTGATACCAGCAGGATCGTTCCGGGGAAATCAGACAGCACCGATTCAAGCACCTCCTGCGTCGGAAGGTCCAGATGATTGGTCGGCTCGTCCAGAAGCAGCAGGTTTGCATCAGATAGGGAGAGCTTGGCCAGAGCCAGCCGCCCCCGTTCGCCGCCAGAGAGGGTACTCACCTTTCGGAAGACATTATCACCGGTAAACAGGAACTTCGCCAGATAGTTACGGATCTCCGCCGGGAGCATGCGAGGGGCCAGGGAGTCGATCTCCTGCATCAATGTTTTCTCTGGATTAAGCCCCTCATGCGCCTGGGCAAAATAACCGATCTCCAGGCTGGCACCGAGCTTTACCTTCCCTGTGTAGGGAGGCGTTTTTTCCAAAATAGTCTTGAGAAAGGTCGTCTTACCAGCGCCATTCGGGCCGATAATGGCCGCACACTCGCCCTGCTGGAGCAGCAGATCGGGGCAGTCAAAAAGAGGCTTTCCTTCATCATGGTAGCCCACTTTCAGATCATAAGTCCGCAGCACAAGGTCACCTGAACGCCCGCTGGTAGTCAGGTTGATGTGCATCCGGCGCGGTTCGCTGGGCGGTGGGGCGAGGCGGGAATCTTCAAGCAGTCGTTCCAACCGCTTCAAGCGGCCTTTGGCCTGATTTGTCTTTTGCCCGGCAATGTTGCGGCGGATAAATTCCTGTTCCTTTTCAATGAATGCCGTTTGAGCCTCATATTCCGCCAGCCTTCGGGCATAACGCTCCTCGCGCTGGGTCAGGTAAGCGGAATAATTTCCACGGTAAACTTTTAGTGAGGGCGTCATTTCCCAGATGGTGTCCGCTATCTGATCTAAAAAATATCGATCATGCGATACCACAACAAGCGCACCTTCCCAATCCTGCAGAAAAGATTCCAGCCATTCCACTGCATGGATATCGAGATGGTTGGTTGGTTCGTCGAGCATCATCAAATCCGGACTTTCCAATAGGATCTTCGCCAGCAGCGCGCGTGTGCGCTGGCCGCCGGAGAGCTGGGTTATTGGACGGTGATAATCGACTTCATCAAATCCCAACCCTGACAAGGTTTGCTTGATGCGCACCTCATAGGTATAACCACCCTGGCGCTCAAAGGCTTCTTCCAGCGTTCCATACCTTGCAATTGCCTCTTCTGCGAGATTCGGATCTGACATATCTGCCATACAGGCTTCCAAATTTTCTTGCATGTCCAGAATCTCGGTAAAGACCTCCAGACAATGCTCCCACAACGTTCCCTCTTTGATCAGGGTCGCCTCCTGGGGCAGATACCCGATCGTCAAATCCTTTGCATGCTGAACTTCACCTGTGTTGGGAAAGTCAACACCCATCAAGATGCGTAACAACGTGGTCTTGCCGACACCATTGCGGCCAACAATGGCGATACGAGCCCCATGGGGTATCGAAAGGGAAATACCCTCAAAGATATCATCCGGCCCATAGGATTTTGAGAGGTTTGTCGCAGCTAATATTGACATGTCAGCAAGTATACCATTTCCATTTTTCATCGAAAACAACGCTCAGACACCAACCATGAACGTCAACAATCAACCCCCGGCTCTTGCATGGTAGAATTTCACTTATGGAGAAAAAAACGCAACGATGGCTGATCTGGCTGGGATTGATTATTTCAGCTGTTTTTTTATTCTTAGCCTTTAGAGAAATAAACTATGGTGAACTCTGGCAAACCCTGCGGTCTGCCCGTCTATGGTGGCTGGCTCCTGGATTGATAATCTACCTCAGCGGCATGTTGGTGCGCGCCTGGCGATGGGGGTATCTGCTCAATCCTCTTAAAAAAGTCGGAACGGGCACGCTCCTTCCAATTATTTTCATCGGTTATATGGGCAACAATGTCTTTCCCTTGCGGATGGGAGAGGTGCTGCGCGCTGTCGTGCTCAAGCGCAGGGAAGAAGTCTCAATTTCCGCCAGCCTGGCAACCATTGTGGTCGAACGAATTTTTGACGCCGTGGTCATTGTGGGTTTCGTCCTGCTCAACCTCGGCCAATTGACCAACCTGCAGGGAACGGGTGACCTTTCGCAATTGGGCGGTCTGGCAACCTGGGCAATCGTTATTTTCACAGTAGGGCTTGCACTCTTCATCGCTGTGGCGATGCTGCCTAAATCAGCCATGCGTTTGATCCATGGGGTCATCAACAAAATCGTCCCGGAACGCTGGCGAAAAAGCATAATAGAAGTTGCTGACCGTTTTTTGGATGGATTGATGAGCCTGCGCTCTCCCAAAGATGCCTTGATGATCCTGCTAACCACTATCCTGGTCTGGCTGCTGGAAACCGGACTATATTGGAGCGTGAACCGCTCGCTTGGTCTGGGACTTAATTTTGGCCAGTTAATGCTCCTGAATGGCGTTGTCAATATGGTTTTGTTGATCCCTGCTGCACCGGGCGGCCTGGGGACTTTTGATGCTGCGGGTCGGGCCATGTTACAGACTTATGACATTGGCCCTGAGCCGGCCCTGGGATACACGCTGATCCTGCGCGTTGTCCTGTGGGTACCCGTCACGCTGATTGGTGCCATTTTCTTCGTAAGAGAAGGCCTGAAATGGACCATGAACATCGAAGAAATGCAGGCACAGGTAAAACAACCCGATCCAGATACATCAAAAGAGGAGCGACATGACAGACAGTCATAATCGAATTGCAATCATTGGTGCCGGCATTGGGGGTATGTCGGCAGCCTACGACCTTGCGCAGGCCGGTTGTCAGGTCACCATTTTCGAAGCAGCCGATCATGTCGGGGGGCTGGCAGCCGGTTTCAAAGAACCTCATTGGGATTGGACGGTAGAGCGGTTTTATCATCACTGGTTTGCTTCAGACAAACACATCCTCGGATTGATTGACGAATTAGGCTGGTCGGACCAGGTGGTCTTTCCCCGTCCGGTGACCGTCATGTACTACAAAGGGAAATTCTACCCCTTTGATTCCATCACCGCTGCGCTGATGTATCCCGGCCTGGGTTGGGGACTCAACAAAATCCGCTTTGGGTTGGTGGGCCTCTACCTCCGGATGACAAACGACTGGCAATCCCTCGAAAAAACCACAGTTGATGGTTGGATGCGAAAATGGGCGGGAGACAGTGTTTACGAATCCATGTGGGAACCGATGATGATTGGCAAGTTCGGCGAGGAATACGCCAAGGTCGTCAACATGGCCTGGTTGTGGGCGCGTCTGCATGCCCGTACCACACGGCTGGGCACCTTCGAGGGGGGCTTTCAGGTGTTTACCAACAAATTTGCTGATCGGCTGCGCGAGCTGGGTGTTGAAATCAAATTAAACACAAGAATTGGCAGCATACAGGCTGAACCCAACAAACGGGTTTCCCTCGTCCTTTCCGACAGTGAAAAACTGGTCTACGACCAGGCGCTTGCCACCACCTCTCCAGGCTTGCTGGCGCATCTTACGCCAGGTTTACCAGATACTTACCTGCAAGGGCTTTTATCGCTCAAGAGCATGGGCGCCGTGGTGATGATCTTCTCCCTCAAACATCAACTATCCACCGAAGGATATTATTGGTACAACATCCCCAAGTCTACTGGCTTTCCCTTCTTGTCACTGGTGGAACACACCAACTTCCTTTCACCCGACTATTTTGGCGGTGATC
>JBMCLF010000046.1:0-10467 GCA_048615215.1 Candidatus Brevefilum sp. | reverse complement strand
CGTATTCACGGTAATAACACTCTGTCACCATCACCAGGGCCAGGTGCAGGGTGTATAGATGATTGCGCACTTCCTCTTCATGTGTGAATGAGGTTTTGCCGTAACCCCGAAGGCTTTCAGGTAAAGCATTGAATGCCAGTTGCCGGAACTGCGCTTCCATCAAAGGGTCGGCCCAAAGCGCGCGCTCAAAATCTATAATGCCTGTCACCTGGCCGTCTTTCACAAAGAAGTTCGGATCCCAGGCATCCCAATGAACCAGGCGAGGGGTGGTGACAGACTCCAGGGAAAGTGTATGTTTGAGAAGCGCTTTCCGTATTTCGTCTGTCCCAATCCCGTAATCTGCGTTTTTGCGTTCGCCATCTTCCAGCACTGATTCCACGATCTTTATGAAAGCTTCCTGCCACGTGCTGGCACGCAGGTCGGGGTTGCCCGGGTAACCATAAAATTTTCCTGTAAAGCCGTTGATCTGCCGGATGATCTTCCCGGTTTGCTGTTCGATTTGCTTTTTCTCATCAGGCGGCAGGGCTTTCTTGATGTGATCCAGGTTATCCCCGCTGAGCTTTGCCATGAAAAAATAGTCAGAATCACAGATGTCATGTGATGTATCGTAATAAAAGATATCAGGTACAGGAATCGCCGGGTTTTGGGCGACCAGGCGCATCGCTTCCACCTCAGTGCGCATGATGTTATGTTCATAGGTCATGATCTCGACATCGGGTGGGGGTGCGATCTTGAGCACAGCTTTTCTGTCATCCGCCAGGCGGGTGAGGTAGGCGGCGTTATACCAGCCGTCGGTCAGTTCGCTAACGGCATCCGCTTCTGAGGCAAGGCTCATCCCATTGAATGCTCGTTTGGCCATTGCTGTGATCTGTTCGCGTGATTTTCTGTTCTTGGTTCTGCTTTGCATGTGGTTTGCCTTAGCACTGCCGCCATTTTTCTTTGGCCGCCTCGTTATCAGTTTAAGATATCACGATTTTGACAGATTTTGGGTAAGACATCAACAAGTAATCTGTTGATATCTGGTTTGAAAAGGGTGTTTAAAAATATGCATGCAGTGGTGACGCACGAGACGCCGAGGAAGGAAGACGTTCGTCGCCTCTGCATTTGGTATTAATGAGATGAATTTTGATCTTCAGGAGTCGTTAGTGCCCTGTGGCAAGGCTGGCATCATAATCCCCCAAGCCACAGGGGTTCGGAAATATTTTAGAAAATAGAACAACTCATTGAGCTCCTGCCTGTAAGATGAAATCTCACAGGCAGGCGTTGCTTTTCAATCAATCCATCAGTTCATGAACAACGGGAAAATATAAAGGTAACTGCTGCGCCAAAAGCCGCCAGACAGGGCATAAATCCCGCCCGAGGAGACGCCGGCATCTGGCTGGCCGATGGTGCCGCTCAGGCTGTAGTCCCCGCCCTCGCTCGTGCCGCCGCCGCCCTCAACCGTCCACCAGTCGATGCCGTAGTCGCCATTGGTTGAAGCGCTGACGTTAGTGACCAGCACGCCGGCAATCATCAGAACCAGCAGCAGGATCAATAATTTCGTTTTCATAATTATTCTCCTGTTCACGGGCATTCCGTGTAGCCATTGTTGTTCTCATAGTTTTCGTCATAAACACCGATGCATGTATAGATGCCTGTTTCGCGAATAGCCCCCCCGCTCAACTGGGATGCGCCGATGCGGACGGTGTAGTAACTATTCATGTAGATGGTGTTGGTGCTGCCGCTGATTTGGGAGTTGTCTATCAGCACTGTGCGAGAATTGCCATTGTCGCGATTATAAATGCCGTAGTTATCTGTCCCTCCAGAGGCGCCAATATTAACATTCTTCATAGTCGCCGAACTGTCATAGTTATATACACCGTAGTTATACGTGGCTGCACCCGAAACGCTGATGGTCACGTTTGTCATTTCCGGTGCAGAAGAAAAATCGTTATTCACGCCATGATTCTGGTTACTAGCTCCCGAAACGCTGATGGTCACGTTGTTCATCGTCGGTGAAGAGGCGTCGTTATTAACCCCCTCATTGGCGTTTCCATCTCCCGAGACATTGATGGTGACGTCTGTCATCGTCGGCGAAGCGGAGTCGTTGAACACGCCGAAATTTCCGCCTGCCTCCAAGGCGTTGGCGGTCACGTGGGTCAGGCGTGGGGAAACGCCATCGTTGCGTATTGCTGTGGTAATACTACTGCCGATAGACTCAACCGTCAGAAAGCGCAGTTCAGCATTGTCTGCACCTTTTACCGTAGCATCATTGGCTCCAGAATAAAATCCAGCAGCCGTGATCTTGGTCGCCAGCTCGCCAGAGCCTTCGATGTCCACATATTCTTTCATTGTTACACGTTCGTCGTAGACGCCCGGGGCTACATACACTAGATAGGGATTGCTTTCACTGGCATCAGTGATGCTGTCCAGGGCGGCTTGAATGCTTGTGAAGTCGCCGTTGCTCTTCGCCACGACCACCACGTTTTGGGCTGAACCAGCGTAAATGGCATAGGGTGCGGGTGTTATCGGCTGGCGTGGATCGAGGACGGTGTAATCTTCACCGCTGCCAGTTGGACGCACGCTGATCTCCAGATAATTCTTGCTGCCATCAAAAGCCGTTCCAAAATCCAATTGGACTGTGAACAGGCCGCCTGTGACGGGTACATCCTCTACCGTGTCGCTGCCTACCTGATTTCCCTCACTGGAGGCATCATAGAGTGTGAAAATGAAATCATAGTTGCCGTTTGCGGGAGAGTCGCTGGCGGTGAGACGGCCCTGGTAGGTGAATGATGTGTCGCCCAAGGCCTTCGAAGACCTGGCTGTCGCAGTTCCGCTCAATAGCAAGAGGGAGAACAAAACAACTAAAATGGGCCAGAACGATTTTTTGGTGAACATGGTGGATCCTCCTTAAGTTGTGTTGGTCAGATCGATAATTGAATCGTTTTTCCTGAAACTGGTTTCGCGAGGGGATCATTCTGACATGCCCCCCGATGAAGCAGTCTCGTGTCTTTTTTCTAGATTTTCGGCCAGGGATTTGCTAGCATGTAACCTCTCCTGCCCTGGATGAATTTACTTGCCCTCCTTGATTTATTATGAAGATCGGGAAGTAAATGGCTGTGTGTAGATTTGTCCTTAATTGGCTTATTTTCCACCCCTTTGTGTACCAGAGGCAAATTCCCGATTTCTGGTCAGGCTGGAATTCTTCCATCTTGCTGTGCTGACAAAATATGCAAAAAGCGGGAATGACTCAGGAAGAAAATGAATTGCCTTTTGATGAACGGTGCGCGCCTTTTTTTCGGAAGAATCGGACTGATGTGAGAAATTAACGCGCAAAATTATCACAGGCGTGTATTGATGTTGATTGTGACCCACTGGCAATGCATCGATACGCTTCATATATCTGTGATGGATGACTACACCTTTAATCAAACAATAAGACTTGAAAGAGCAGACTTCAATGAAAGTTCATTGTTTCAAGCTTAATATTGATTATTTGTCTTTCTATTGGATTAATTCTTGATAACGTAGAAAGCAAATAATTTCATATTGATTCTATCATACCCCAAAAAACCGTCAAAATTTATTTTATTTGATTGTTTTAAATGTCAATATACCTGAAATTCAGATTGTAATTATCCTGAAGAAGCACGCCCAAAGGAATACGCAGGCTTTTCCTGTTTATTCTTTCAGTTGAATATTAAAGGCGATCTTGGTGAAGATATCGAGCAGCAGGTAAAGCCCCATTGTAAGGGCTGCATCGAACAGACCGATGCCGGTTGGCGCAAGAAGGAAAACTACCGGGAAGCCCGTCCAGCCCAGGAGAATGTAAGTATTGATCCATTTTGATCCCTCATCCTTCACTTGTAGAACGGGTGCAATCTGGATGATGTAGGCAATTGAGCTCAGAACGAAGAAAATCCATTTGGCCGCGCCAAAGCTAACAGCTGCCAATGTCCCTGTCCCCATGACGAAAACATTGAGGAAGACCAGGTCTGCTACCTTGCCAGGGGCGGTGATGCCCTTAGCCCGTGTGATCTCCAGCATGAGCAGGGAGCAGCTGACAGCATAGAAAAGCCAGCGCGTCCAGAAAATTGGCTGGTCTGCCGGACTCGTAGTGGTGAATGCGCCGTCCCACATCAAGGCGTAGGAGGCGAGGGTGGTGAAGCTGACCAGGAAAGCCTTATTCATCCCATCGGATTTCCTACGGGCGAAGAAGAAGTAAACGCTTGAGATGGCGAAAACCACCATGCCAATGATAAAAAGTAGATCGATCATGATAGTGATCCTTTCTTATTTATTGTTGTTAATTGTTTTCCTTAATTGTATTCTTACAATGACTGCTATATGGGGTTTGTATAACCAGTCAGAATTTTTGTTTTATTACTGTTATTAAGTCACATTATCTAAAAACTTGAACGGGATTACCCTCAATATTTTAAAATGAAAAGAAGAGGTCATCACCTAACTCAAAGCTACTCTTCTTTTCTTATATCACTATTGAATTAATCGATATTATTCAAGCTAATATTTCGTGATGATTGATGAAGGTCAATTTGTGAATTCGTTCTCCAAATCTATTTTTAATGGCTTCTAGATCCATTTCCGGGGAGATTAAAATTTCTTCTCCTGAAACGTAATCTGACCAGAGATAATTGAATTTTGAATTTAATTCTCCGAATTGGATAAAAGCCAACGTCTCATACTTGGATAATGAATTTCCCACCCTACCCCCAAACCGTCTCGAAGTGCTTAAATTAAATGGCAAAATAGTCCCTGATTTAATAAAGACTGGGATAGTATCCAAATCGATGTTTACACTGAATTCTGTCCCCCCTTTGACAATGCTTCCATCCCAAAAGTTTATCCAGTCTCCTTCTGGAAGGTAAATATCCCATTCTTTTACACTTTCTTCGGCAACTGGCGCAACCAGAATATGCCTCCCGCATGTGAACTGGTAAGGGTATGAAAGGAATTTTTTGTCCATAAATTTTACTGTCGGACAGCCGAATAACGCCTCCCCTGACCTGCTCGAATGGACTGCCTCGCTGTAAATATAAGGCATCAGGTTCATCCGCAAATTGGCGAATTTACGAAAAATTGGCAGTACACGCTCTTCCCCGGTCTGCTCTTGAATGTTCCAGGGGGTACGGTCTACGGATACCGGTCGATGTTCGTTGTGTTCGGAATGGTATTGCATGATAGGCGCAAAGGTCGCAGCAGCGGCGGATCGTAAATACAACTCAGCACTGGGAATTGGGCCAGAGAAACCGCCAATGTCCCATCCCCAGAAGGGTACCCCACTTATTCCAAGGTTCTGACCTGCCAGGAGAACGGATCGGAAGGCATCCCATGTTGAAACTTGATCGCCAGCCCAATGGCATGGTGCAGATTGGGAACCTGTAAATCCCGCTCGACTGAAGAGGGTTGCGTTTTCATTTTTATGCTGATTGGCAAAGTCATGATAGTGCTGCTGATATTGCCGGGGGTACTCGTTCCACATTTCTGCGTTCGTCCTACCATCTGCAAAGCGTAAATTATCCCCCCATAAATGCTCACCGCCATCGGTCTTAAAACCGTCAATCCCAATTTCGTCCAGGAGATATTGACGTTTTGACAGCCACCAATCTACGCCCTCTGAATTTGTTACATCCCATACCAGGCTGTTTGAGAACCAGATTGGGGGTACCCGATATGGGCTTCCATCTGGGTTTTGCACGCAGAATCCCTTTTCAATCATATAGGCTTCATCAATGTCATGTTGTTTGTTTTCTCCGTACATTTCTATGTCTTTTGGGTGAAGGTATTTTAAAACTGGGATTTGCCACAAAATTACTTTAAGCCCTTTATCGTGGAGGAGGTTAACCATGCCTTGCGGATCCGGCCATTTGCCCTCAGCCGGGAATGTAAATTCCGCAAGCTGAAATCGTTCTCCGCCTGGTTTGGGGGCGTATTCGGCATCATTCCAGATGTAAAAGTTTTCTTCATCGCTCCATGCTTCAATCACCAACACGGTTGCTGGAATTTTATGTTTTTTCATCAAGGCGGACTGGCGAAGGACTTCTGCCTGGTTGTGCCACTCGTTACTGCTCATCCAAAGCCCAAAAGCCCAGACTGGCGGTAAAGCGGGCTTTCCTGTTGATATGGTAAAGTCCTTTGTGATTTCCTCCCAATGGGCAGAGGCAAGGATGACAATTTCACCATCATCATCCGGACCCACCTCTTGTTCAATTGTTAGCTGACCTTTGCCTGACACCGAAAAGTCGAATGTTGATTTTCGGCTGAAATTCTGGAACCATCCATATCCCCTTGATGACAAAAAAAATGGAACCGGGATGTACGTTTTACTGCCCTGGCGTTGATATTGTTCAAATACCCTGGTATCAAGAATTTCTCCGGCCTGGTCAAGTTGATTGAAGCGCTCTCCGAGGCCCAGAAAAATTTCCTCCTCAGTTGTTTTAATAAACCTTCGAATGGCAAGCAGGGTGTTATCTTGTGTGATTAAAACTTTAATGGGCTGTGATTCGGCGATCAGGGTGTTTTTATCCTTCTGGACACTAAATGTCAGTTCCTTTCGATCAAAATTGATTTGATAAGGCCCGATTTTCTCAAAACTTCCATCATTGACTTCAGGTTGATCCCTTTTGCTCGCGCTTTTCAAGGCGTCAGCATCTTTTTCAAATTTTTGATGTCGGAGAGTTAAGTGTCCGGATGGGTTTAGAAAGAAACTCAATTCAAGCAGTAAGCCATCTGTAAATTGAAGCATCGTACTGATTTTGTTTTCTTCGGTCGAAATGTTGATAAATTCGTCGGGGGCGAGCCATTCCGGGATATCAACCTCGTATTCTCCACCGCAGAAGGTTTCACCATGATCATTTTCCCCCCACAATTGGTAGGTGAGTTTTCCTCTTTCACGGATTGGGGGAATTTTTGACTGCCACAAGTCGCCTTCACTACGATTGTAAGAAATGGCTTCTGCCTCGAGATCTTGCCAATCCCCATTATCAATTTTCCAGCGCCACCAAACACGTTTGAAGGCTCCTTTCGGTTTGCTGATGGCACCTACTGAGATTTCTTCTCCTGTTACTGGTTTTCTGGGGAATCTTTCATCCTCAGACTGTTCATAGGGATGTCCCCATCCAGCAGGTCGATGTATTAGTGTTGGCATTTGGGTTAATCCTCTCTACCAAAAATTTCCTGGTGCAGGATGATGTACATCGCATGAGACCATAACAAGGGAGAGGCGACTTCACCCCATTGGTCTTTCCAGACGTTGGTCATTTTTGGTGTTAAAGCCTCATCCAGCAATTGTTCGGGGAGCCAACCATTTTCATCCACTTTGGATAAAATCCAATTTAATCTTTTATGCGCTAATTTTTCCTCCCCCATTTGGAATTCAACCCAACCCAGCCAGGCGGTTAGTAAAATCCAGGTGCCGCCGCCGTAATATGTGTCTTTCAAATAGCGATACAGACCTCCGCTGTTTGATAAAAGATCCTTCTGGATAGCCTTGAGCGTCGCTTCTGCTTCCTGCGAACTGAGGGGTAATATTTTTGCTGGATGGATCGCGCCCAATAAACTGGAATCGATGCTGGACCCACAATATGGATTTTTGTCGGGGTCAGGATGAATGTGCTTTTTCAAGACGTGGTCACAAAGGCCATTTGTGAGCGTAAAGGCATGAATGGACCGGATGTTTTCTTTGATGTTGTCACGCTCTACCGGTAGGGAGCATTTTTCCGCCAATTGCAAAGCAGCTTGCATTCCACCATAAGCGCAGGCCAGTGAATATGGGTGCAATAAATCCGGGTGCTCTTCCCAACAATCGTAGGATGGCAGCCGCCAAACCAGAGAAAGATATTCGAGGACGTTAAGCACGCTTTCCCAAACATCCGAGATCAGTTCTTTATCATCGGTTTTATCAAAATGTGTATAAAGTGACCACAACCATGTGCCATAACCATCATATTGAAAATTCCCCCAATTTTCGTCGGTCATATCCTCAAAACCAGAGAGGGAATAGCGTGTAAACAAATAATCTTGATCTCGTAGAGGTTCTCCCGTGTTCAATGCATCTCGAATAGCCGGGATTTTATGTTGATATCGTTCGACCACCAGGTTCACCCACTGGTGAAAACGGCGGGCTGAATCATATTCCCCTGCGATGGACATCGCTGCAGCGACATAACTTCCATCCCTCAGCCATGAATAGGCGTACGTTGCGAAATTGGGGCTGGCGATATAAGAACCAGCCGATGATTGGTTTTTTTTGATAATTTGAATACTGCGTTCATAAAGGTCTTGGTGGCCCATTAAATTTTTTCCCTATCCCTTTAATCCGGTTAATTTTATGCTCTGGACGAAATATTTCTGTGCGATAAAGAACAAAACAATGATTGGCAATATCGTCAGCACGGAACCTGCCATTAAAATCGTCCAATCGGTATGAAACTCACTGGTGAGGAAGGACAAACCGATTTGCAGCGTTCGCTTTGATTCTGAATTAAGGATGATCAAAGGCCATTGAAAATCATTCCATGTCCCCTGAAAAGCCATGACGCCCAAGGTTGCCAGGATTGGCTGAGCGTTGGGCAATAAAATGTACCAGTAAAATTTTGGGGGAGAACAGCCATCTAACTTTGCAGCATCTTCCAGTTCATTGGGAAAAGTCAGGAAGAATTGGCGCATCATGAAGGTCCCATAAGCGCTTCCTATGGCAGGGACGATTAAGGCTGTATGGGTATCCACCCAACCCAAATTTCGCATCACAATGAAATTTGGGATCATCACAACCGCGCCGGGAATCATTAGCGTGGCAATATAAGCAATAAACAATTTTTCCCTGCCGGGAAAGCGAATTTTTGCGAAGGCATAGCCTGCCAGTGAGCAGGTGAAAAGCTGGCCAAGCGTTACCAAAACCGAAATCTTTAATGTGTTGAGGGCGTACTTCATAAAGGGAAGTTTTTCCATGATCTCTACATAAGCAGAGAAATCCGGCGGAAAGGGGATCCAAAATGGAGGGCGGGAGAACACGTCGCTGGCTGATTTAAATGAAGTGAGGAAGCTCCACACAAACGGAACCACCATAATTGCAGCCCCCATAATCAGAAAAAGATGTATTAAAGCTTTTTTGAAGGTTAATTTTCTTTTCATTTTATTGCTCCCCATATACCCAGTGTTTTCGTACGATCCACTGGAGTATAGTTACCAGGAGGATACCGAAAAATAATAAATAGGCTAAGGCCGCGCCATAGCCCATTTGAAGGTAATCAAAGGCGCGCCTCCAGATATAAAAACCAATTAAATGGGTTGAGCGGGCAGGCCCGCCATCGGTCATGTTGTAGACCAGGTCGAAACTTTGGAAAGAATCGATCACCCCGGTGATTATCAGAAAGAAAATTGACGGTGAAATAAGCGGTACAGTCAACCGGAAGAATTTCTGGAGCCCGCTTGCGCCATCAATCGCTGCGGCTTCATACAGATCTTCGGGCACCTCCTGCAATGCGGCCAGGAAAATGATCATATTGAAGCCCAAGCCGCGCCATACCGTGACAATAACAATTGAGATCATCGCCACTCTCGGGTTGGTCAGCCATCCAACGGGGTTTAGACCTATAGTGACAAGGAACCGGTTCAAAAGGCCATAATTGGTATCCAATATCCATAAGAACAGCACGCTGACAGCCACAGAAGCAGAAATTACGGGTAGGTAGTAGCATGTGCGGTAAACAGCCAACCCCCGGATCTTTTGATTCAACGCGACCGCCAGGAGCAGAGGGAAAATTATTCTTAAAGGAACACTCATCGCAGTAAAGAACAGCGTATTCTTTATTGTAATTTGGGCGACAGGATCTTGAAATATCCGCACATAATTCTCAATGCCAACGAAATTTGGGGCGCTGAGGAGGCTCCAATCTGTGAGGCTGACACCAAATGCAAAAAACACAGGGATCATCGTGAAAACCAGCATCAGCAGAAAATTGGGCAGGATGAACAGGTACCCCCAAATTGCTTCCTTCCACCCGTAGAGGGTTAGGCCTCTTTTCTTATGTGATACTGGTAAAGGTTGTGCCCTTTCCATAATAAAAGCCTTTCAAAAAAGGCGTGGCCGGGTTTCGCCCAGCCACGCCCTGATTTAATGGGATTAAATTACTGACCTAACACAGCATTGACGGACGTGCATGCATTTGACATAGCTTCTTCGACGGTGAGATCGCCCAGCAGAGCCAGTTCAAGCTCAGGCCAGATCGCATCATGGATCTCCGACCAGAGGGGTGTTTTGGGTGTTGTCATGGCATAGTCAACCGCTTCCATGAATACGATGGCATTCTCAGGCGGCGCGCCAGCCAACGAGGCGAGGAATTCGTTCTCAGCCACTTCTTTCACCGGTGAAATCTCATAGTTTCCTTCCTGCCGAATTTGAGACCCATCCGGGCCGGTTGCAAATTTGAGGAATGTCCAGGCTGCGTCTTTATTTTCGGATGACGA
>JBMCLF010000045.1:0-10487 GCA_048615215.1 Candidatus Brevefilum sp. | reverse complement strand
GGTATACTGGTGGCTGTTGGCGCGGCCGGCCAGGAGGTTTATGGTTTCACCGGCCAGCAGGGTCAGGCTGCTGTTTGGCTTTCGGTACTGCCCTTCCTTCTCATGATCCTTGTTGCCAGCTTTATGCTGTCTGGCCGCGAGCAATTTGTGGAAGAACTGGAAGAAGACGAAATCTAAACTTTCTGTTATTCTATTAACTCAGGTGAGTGGTTTAAACAGCCACTCACCTCTTTTATATCTATGGAGAATATTTTAATGGAATCATTCCCTAAATCGGTCGATATACTCCTTATTGGAGGCGATTTTGTGACAATGAATCCTGCGCGGGATATAAAGGTTGATGCAGCGCTGGCAATTAGCGGCGGCAAAATTATCTGGATTGGAGATAAGGATGAGGCGTTGCGCCTTTTCAGGCCAGCGCAATCTTTGGATCTTTCCAGAAAAGTTGTCATCCCCGGGTTGATTAATGTACATGGACATTGGCCGATGACGTTGTTTCGCGGCCTCGTAGATGACTGCACCCTGGAAGATTGGCTCTCAACGATCTGGAAGGTTGAAGCCGGGGTTATCTCAGAAGAGAATGTCGTCACAGGCGCACAGCTGGCCATGCTTGAAATGATCCAATCTGGAACAACCTGCGCCGCAGACATGTACTGGCATTATGTTGCGACGACTGAAGCATCTCGCGAAGCTGGATTCCGTTTGGTGAATGGCCCAAGTTTTGCGGATATTGAGGGGTTTGAAGACTATCGAAATACGACCCAACACATTGCCATTGATTACCTCGATGAATATCGAAATGTTCCCCTGGTGCATCCCTGCATTCAGGCGCATTCGGTTTATATGACCAACCCGGATATGCTCGAATTGGTGAAAGAGATCGCCCATGAGAGGAAGTTGCCTTTTATTACCCACGCTTCTGAATCCAAAGGGGAGTTGGAGCTTGTTCGCGAAAAATACGGAAAAACGCCCATTGAGTTCCTGGACGAAGCCGGCTTATTGGGTGATCGTACGCTTCTGGCACACTGTGTTCACCTATCGGAAGAAGAAATCAACCGCCTGGCAGAGACGGGGACTTCCGTGGCGCATTGCCCCTCTTCCAATCTCAAGCTGGCCTCAGGAATTGCTCGTGTGGCGGAAATGGTTGAACAGGGCGTCAATGTTGCCATTGGAACTGATGGGGCAGCCAGCAATAATGATTTGGACTTGTTTCTTGAGGCTCATCTGGCCGCCATGCTCCAAAAAGGCGTCACCGGGGATCCCAGTGTGCTTCCGGCGGAAAAGGTCTTCTCAATGCTCACCATTGATGGCGCTCGTGCTGTTGGCCTGTCGGACAAGATCGGTTCTTTAGAAGTGGGTAAACTGGCGGATTTAGCCATTCTCGATTTTGATGTTCCCAACCTCACGCCCTGTTATGATTACTTTTCTCATCTGATTTATGCGGCGTCCGGAGCGAATGTGAGCCATGTGATGGTTGAAGGACAATGGTTGATGCGGGACCGGGAAATGATGACGCTGGATGAAGCAGCCATTTTAAGCAAAACACGTGAAATCGCTCGGACTATCCGCAGAATTTAGTTTTATTCGAGATAATAACCAGGCATGGTCCCCTTCCAAGGGGATTTGCAAAATGATGGCTGATTGATTAATTTTCCAATCACCATTCACTATTTATGAAATCCCCGAAGCAAAGCGAAGCGGGACTAATTACATTTCTTCATCCCCGATTCACTTTTCCATCCCAAATGTGCTAAACTTAAAGGTCTGATAGGTTTATCGCGTTGCCCCTGAACGACGGAGCAGCCGTATTTGCGCGTAAAGCCAATGCCTTTCAGACAGAGTTTTTTGACCATTTGGACAAGCCTGAGAAGAGCATGATGACAGAAAACAAACCTTTTTTAATCGTAGGCCTGGGAAACCCGGGGCCACGCTACCATAATAACCGCCATAACGTCGGCTTCATGGTCGTTGACGCGCTGGCGGATGATGTCCGCATTCCCATTCGGCGGGTGGAGTTTCGCGCGCTGGTGGGCAAAGGTATGCTGGAAAATGAACCGGCCATCCTGGCCAAACCCCAAACCTTCATGAATGATTCCGGTCAGGCGGTTGCGCCATTGATGCGCTTTTATAAGATCCCCAACGAAAAGCTGCTTGTGGTGCATGATGACCTTGATCTGCCGTTTGGCACAATCCGTCTTCGGCCGCAAGGCGGAGCCGGAGGCCAGCGCGGTATGGGGTCGATTATGGCCAAACTCGACACGCAGGATTTTGCAAGGTTGCGGGTTGGCATTGGTCGGCCCCCCGGACGGATGCCGCCTCGCGATTACGTACTTCATGATTTTGACCCGGAAGAGGAGGAAATCCTGCCAGAAGTTCTGCAGACTGCAGTGGACGCGATCCGCAGATTTGTCTCGGCCGGGATCGAACAGGCGATGAATGATTTTAACGGTCAGGTGATCGACGAAGTATGATGCAGATACTGGAGAGGATCGGTTCTCTTCCCGGATACCAGCGTTTAATCGAACGTCTCAGTGCTGGAACAGACACTGTTAATACCTTCCAGGGCCTGGGGTTGCCGCGAGCCGCCCGCCTGCCCCTGGTGGCTCGTCTACAGCAGGATTTGGATCGGCCGGTGTTATTGATCTCAAACCGGGCGGACCGTGCCCTGGCGCTGCACGAAGAGCTCCAGTTCTGGATGGACGAAACGCCCGCGTATTATTTCCCCGAACCCAACCCCCTGTTTTATGAAAGATCAGGTTGGGGAAAGGGCACTCGGCGTGACCGCCTGGGTGTGCTCACCATGCTGGCCCGACTGCTCATCCCCGGTGCACCCGCACCGGAACATCCACCGGTGCTCGTTGCCCCTGTACGTGCTGTGATGACGCGTACCATCCCAAGGCGTGATTTTATCAGGAACACGCGCACACTTCGTCTGGGGGAGCGGGAAACCCCGGAGGAACTCATCCGGAGCTGGGTGGACATTGGCTATGAATATGCCAACATCGTGGTTCAATCAGGACAGTTTTCACGGCGCGGCGGCATTTTAGACCTCTGGACTCCGGGTGAACCGCAACCGGTGAGGATTGAGTTCTTTGGCGACGAAATTGACACGATGCGCGCTTTTGACCCGGCCAGCCAGCGAACAGTTGAAAAAGTGGATCACCTCACCATTACACCTGCGCGGGAGCTCCTTCCGGCTGCCGCTGAAAAGGCGGGGCTGCCGCTTAAGGATTTAAATGAATTTTATATTCCCCAGGCGCATCCAATGGCTGGCAGCATCCTTGATTTCCTGCCGGAAAACGCATTAGTAGTTTTTGACGGCCAGGAATTTCTCTCCGCTGCGGTGACAGACATCGAAGAGGAAAGCCTCTCCAGGAGGGAAGAGGCGGAGGTCGCTGGAGAGATCCCCACAGACTTCCCGGTGCCTTTTCTGACCTGGTCTGAGATTGAAGATCGGATTGGCCAGCGGGGTGTGGTGGAATTGGGTTATACTCGCGCCGCTGAAACCCGCCGCCTGGCAAAGGCTTTTGAACCGGGCCCCCGGTTCGCTGGTAAACTACGTGATTTTATTAACACCCTCAAAGAAATTGACCAGCGGGGCGATCCGTGGGTGATCGTTTCTCGGCAATCCCCTCGGCTGCGTGACCTGTGGGAAGAACAGCACGTGCCCTCAGAAGCAGGCGATTTCGATGATGACCGGTTTATTGAGGGGACTCTGGCCGGTGGTTTCATCCTCAAAACCGATGATGAACTTCCCTTGCATTTATTGACGGATGGCGAGATCTTTGGCTGGTCACGGCCGCAGCCTCGCCGGCGCTACCGACCCACAGCAGAAGCTCCTGAATCGGGGTATGTGGATCTGCAGCCCGGTGACTGGGTGGTGCATGTTGATTATGGCATTGGCAAGTACGTTGGCCTGGTGCAGCGCTCACAGGGTGATGTCCAGCAGGAATACCTGTGTGTCGAATATGCCGAACAGGACCAGTTGTTCGTCCCTATCCATCACGCTGATCGCCTGACGCGGTATGTGGGCGCAGACGGCCACGAGCCATCCATTTCCCGTTTAGGAGGGGAAAGCTGGGGCAATACTAAACGTCGGGTCCGGGAGGCTGTGCAGGAGATGGCCGGAGAATTATTAGAACTCTATGCCCAACGCCAGGTGGCGGAAGGATATGCGTTCAGCCCGGATACGCCCTGGCAGCGGGAACTGGAGGCCAGCTTCCCTTATATTGAAACGAAAGACCAGCTGGAAGCCCTGGTGGAGATCAAGGAAGATATGGAAAAGTCCAGACCGATGGACCGTTTATTGTGCGGAGATGTTGGCTATGGCAAAACAGAGGTCACACTGCGAGCAGCCTTTAAGGCGGTGATGGATGGTAAGCAGGTGGCGGTGCTCGTTCCCACCACGGTGCTGGCCCAACAACATTACGATACTTTCCGTTCCCGTCTCTCTACTTTTCCGGTGGAAGTGGAAATGCTCTCGCGCTTTCGAACACAGCGTCAGGCGGACCGCATCATCAAAGACCTGCGCAAAGGCAAAATTGATATCGTCATCGGCACCCATCGATTGCTCTCACAGGATGTCTCTTTCAAAGATTTAGGCCTGGTGGTGATTGATGAAGAACAGAGATTTGGTGTGGCTCACAAAGAACACCTCAAACAGCTGCGTAAATCGGTGGATGTGTTGACCCTAACGGCGACTCCCATTCCCCGAACGCTCTACATGGCGTTAACCGGGGTCAGGGACATCTCGACCATCAGCTCTCCGCCGGAAGAACGCCTGCCAATCGTCACACATATTGGGCCTTATGACACCAAGTTGGTGCGACAGGCTGTGGTCAGGGAGCTGGAACGCGGCGGGCAGATCTTTTTTGTTCACAACCGTGTGCAGACGATCACTGCCATGCGGAACCATTTGGAAAAATTAGTCCCGGAAGCCCGGATCGGCATCGCGCATGGTCAGATGGAGGAGAAACGGTTGGCGGAAGTCATGCATCGCTTCACGGATGGCAAGATCGATATCCTGCTCTGCACATCAATTATTGAATCAGGGTTAGATATCCCCAATGCGAACACATTAATCGTGGACCGCGCCGATACTTTTGGACTGGCGCAGCTCTATCAGCTGCGGGGGCGTGTGGGGCGGGGGGCCCAGCGCGCCTATGCCTACCTGTTCCGTCACAGGGTCAAAACGCCCACGTCGGAGGGACAGGAACGGCTGGAGGTGCTGGCGGAAAACACCCAATTAGGGTCCGGCTATGCGATTGCCATGCGCGACCTGGAGATGCGTGGCGCGGGCGAGATGCTCGGGACGCGCCAATCCGGTTACATTGCATCGGTTGGTTACCATCTTTATACGCGGTTATTGGCGCAAGCTGTCAAGCAGTTCAGGCTGGCGATGGGCGTTGAAGGGCCGGAAGAGACGACCGTCCTGGATACTTCGCTGACCGTCCCGACTTCTGTCAACCTGCCTCTTTCAATCGGAATCCCGGATTCATACATCCCTGACCAGACGCTGCGACTGAATCTTTACCGCCGGCTGGCAGATATCAAAGATGAGGCAGCGCTGGCTTCACTTGAGATGGAGTTCGAAGACCGGTTCGGTCCGCTGCCGGAGCAGGTTCTCAACTTGATCTTTCAGATCAAGGTCAAGTTGATGGGTGCCTTGGCAGGCCTGGCCTCAGTAGGGTTTGAGGGCCGCCAGCTTGTGCTGCGTTATCCGTCCTTGCCAGAAGGCGTTTCCTCTCGAGAACTCCCTGAATTGGGGAAAGGTATCATTGCTGGCAAAAACGCTTATCGCATTCAGTTTGATAATCCCGATGAAGCTCCCTGGCAGGAGATTCTAATGGATGTCCTTCAGAGAATTCGATCTATTAAGGCCTATTAAGTCCACTTGTCAAAAAATTCTGGTGTGTTATACTGCAAAAAACAGAGTTTTACTGATTTTCGTGAGATTTACTGTCGTTCCATCCAAAGATAGTTATGATTGATCTTATTAAGCAAAAGAAAAATTGGCGTTTCCTGGCCGCAGTCCTGGTGATTATCCTTGGTGCGGTTTTGATCCGCGTTGGCGTCAGCCGTGAGATTACCGTTGTTGTGGATGGCGAGCCGCATCAGGTTCGCACTGCCGCCCTGACCGTCTCAAGCGTGCTGCGCGCGGCTGAAATTTCTTTTGGAGAAGAAGATCGTGTGGTCCCTGACCCTGGGAGTTTCATGTGGGATCAAGATGTAATTCATGTGGATCATGCCCAAACCGTGATAATCAGAACGCCTGAGGAAGAATTTACCTTGGTCACGACCGAACGCGTGCCGTCTAACCTGATGGGCATGGCGGGAATCGATCTTTATCCCGAAGATAGATTACGCATGAACGGTGAGATGATAGATCCGCAAGCGCCGCTTGACCTTTCTGGGAATGTGCTGCTTCAATATGATCCGGCAGTGACCCTCACAGTGGTTATCGATGACGCCGAATCCACGCTCTATACGCATCAGCCCACGTTGGGTGCAGCGCTTGAAGATGGGGGGATTTACCTAAATCCAAACGATTGGGTTTCTGACCCCCTGACCTCGTCTGTAACCTCTGAAATGACGGTGTCTATTCGTCGTGCGAAGCCCATTACCGTTAGTGTGAATGGATCGACAATCAACGGTTTAAGCTCCGGCAGAACAGTTGGTGACGCCCTGCAGGATGCGGGTATTTCGTTGCAGAATCTGGACTACAGCCTGCCGCCGGATGATGCTCCTATACCCCAAAGCCGGGAGATTGAAGTGGTGCGCGTCCGTGAAGATGTAATGGTCATGACAGATGAGGTGGCCTATGAAAATGAATACGTTGAGGACCCCAACACACTTTTGGACCAAATCTCAGTAATCGAACCCGGCCAGGTTGGAATCTATGCCACCCGTGAGCGGGTGCGATATGAGGATGGTGAAGCAGTTGATCGACTTGCCCAGGACAGCTGGCAGGCAAGTGAAGCAGAGGATGGAATCCTGGGTTACGGGTCGAACGTCAAGCTACGCACTGAGGTTGTTGATGGGCGTGAAATCGAATATTGGCGAAAAATTTCCGTCTATGCGACCTCTTACTCTCCCTGCCGCTGCGGGACGCCTGACGGCTCCTGCTGTTTTGGCTCTGCCAGCGGACTTCCCTCTGAAAAGGGATTGATCGCTGTCACCCCCAACTGGTACAACATGATGAAGTTCCAAAAGGTTTATGTCCAGGGTTACGGCGAAGGTGTCATCGGTAATGTCGGTGGCGGCGCGCATTATTTTGACCATTACTGGATTGACCTGGCTTACTCCGATGATGATTATGTCTCCTGGCACAATTGGACAACAATGTACTTCCTGCCGCCCATCCCCGCCTGGATACCCAACCCACTGCCATGGCCTTAAAACCGCTGCATATCCCCGAGATTCTCAAACAATACAATCTGCGTCCTCAAAAATTCTTGGGGCAAAATTTTCTTGCTGACCACAATGCCCTGCAGAAAATTGTCGAGGACTCCGGTGTGGGTCCCGAGGATCGCGTTCTGGAGATTGGTGCGGGTCTGGGAAGCCTGACACGGTTATTGGCTGAGCGTGCAGGCTCAGTTGTTGCGGTTGAAATTGACCCGCATTTGTTCCCCGCCCTGCAATCTGTTACCAGAAAATTTGATAATGTACGATTAATTCAGGGGGACATATTGGAGATGGCACCGCGAGAAATTTTTGATGAGGATGGTTATCAGGTTGTTGCCAATATTCCATATTACATCACTTCTGCGGTAGTCCGTCACTTGCTGGAAGCAGAAGTGCGGCCTGCTCGCCTCGTGCTGACGATGCAGCGAGAGGTGGCGGAGCGTATTTTGAACGAGGATGAGAAGATGAGCCTGCTCTCGCTCTCTGTACAGGTCTACGGTGAGGCATATATTGCCAGCCATATCCCTGCGGAATGTTTTTATCCCCGTCCAAAGGTCGATTCAAGCGTCCTGGTCATTGATGTGGATGAGGACCCCAAATTTGACAAAACCGAAACAGACCGGCTTTTTAGTCTGGCTCATATTGCCTTTAACCAGAAACGGAAGATGCTGCGCAGCTCTTTAAGGCCAACATTGGGGCAGGATTTGGAGTCAGTTTCTGAGGTGCTCCAACAGGCGGGGATTAACCCGTGTCAACGCCCCGAAACACTTTCATTAGAAGATTGGATCCGACTGGTTGAGGTTGTTGAATGAAAGGGGTGAATTGAGTTTTTTGATCTCTTCTTTTATGGTCCAATTTCGATTGTTGTTTTCTTTCTTCTGAAAAAAATTTTGGAGTAAGGGCTTTAGCCCGATTAATGGATTTAAGCGATCTTTTCTAGATTGAATTATTTTCGTTTATGTCCTTGTACATCCCCCGCAGCTGCCATACTCTGTAAGCGGCTTCCAGTTGAATTCGCAGGGACATTTTTGATTGTCCATAGCTGCGCTCAGCAAAATAGATGGGAGCTTCTTTGAAACTTAACCCTGCCAGTTTGGCCATATAGGCCAGTTCCACTATGAACACATAACCGTTGGAGCGTGATTCCTCAAATGGGATGGCTTCCAATGCTGAACGCCGCCAGAGGCGATACCCACCGGTGGCATCCTGAATCGGCAGGCTTAAAATCGTTCGGGCGTAAGTGTTGCCAAACCAGGAGAGTGCCTTTCGCCAGAAGGGCCAATTCTCATCCACACTGCCGCCTTTCACATAACGCGAGCCGATGGCCACATCGGCATCCTCCAGTGCAGCCAGAAGTGCCGGCAGTCGTGCTGGCGGATGGCTCAGGTCCGCATCCATCATGCCGATCACGTCAGCACCTTTATCCAACGCTGTGCGAAATCCCTGGATGTAGGCTTTTCCGAGCCCGGCCTTGCCTGAGCGATGTAACACATGCATTTTTCCAGGGTATTTTTTCGCAAGGGCCTCAGCGACATCGCCAGTACCATCAGGGCTGTTGTCGTCAACAATGATCACATGAAAATTGGGAAGATTTAAATCGTACAGGGCCGGAATTAAGTCCGGCAAATTTCCGGATTCATTGTAGGTGGGTATTACCTGAACGATTTTCATCAATCTCCATTTGTTGGCATGTACTCATTAGTGCAGGTTTTGGGTGCCATCCAGCGTTATCAGTTTTAGCATGGACCACAAGGGGTGTCAAGAAAGGCGTTTATTATGTGTGTGAGATTTTGGTAAAATTAAATAGAAAAGATTGAAAATAGAAAGGATTGTATGTTTACCAAAAGGAACACTTATATTGTATTGGGAATTTTCCTGATTTTGACAGGCTTGATGAGCTTCATTTCCGGATTAGGGGCTTTGCGTATCATCGTCGCCATCCTGGCACTTGCTGCAGGGATTATGATATTGATTTCAACACCGGGTGTGTCTAATAATATCGGTTGGATACTTGCTGCCATCTATTTAATCATGGTGGGATTGACCGGCCTGGTTGACCTCAGTTTCAGCGGCATGGGCACGATCATGGGGATTTTGGCGATGGCGGCTGGTGTGGTTTTGTTGATTGGCTGGCCGGGTTTCAGTCACCATGTAGGCTTTATTTTGTTTTGCGTCTGGTTGATCCTGGTTGGATTGGCCCGGCTGGTTGGGCTGGGAGATATCAGCATTGTTTCCGCGATCATAGCCATTGCTTCAGGTATCCTTATAATCCTGAATGAATAGGTCGCAAATATAATAACCATCAGCTTAAAAATTCTCCACCAATCATGTTCAGGTCCTCAGCTGGTGGCGGTAAAAATTAAGATAAATCTGGGAGGCTGAATGTCGGATATTGCAATAAAACTTGAAAACGTGCACAAGTATTATGGCGCTGTCCACGCACTGCAGGGATTGAATCTGGAGGTTAACGCAGGTGAGATTTTTGGGTTTCTGGGCCCCAATGGCGCCGGGAAAACAACCACCATTCGCTGCATGCTGGACCTGATCCGTCCCAACCAGGGCAGGATCCGGGTGATGGATATTGATCCGCAAGCGTCACCACAAGCGGTCAAAGCGAAAGTTGGCTATCTCCCTGGTGATTTACACCTTGAGGGTGATTTCACAGCGCGGGATTTCTTGAAACATATTCGTAATCTACGTGATAACCTACGCCCCTGGAAGGACTTGCTGAAACTGGCTGAACGTGTAGACCTTGACCTCGACAAAAAAATCAAAACCCTGTCTCAGGGGAATAAGCAAAAAGTGGGATTGGTTCAGAGCTTTGTCAGCGAGGTCTCGCTCTTGATGTTGGATGAGCCAACACTTGGTTTGGATCCGCTGATGAAGCAGGAGGTGCTGAATATAATTCGTGAGGAAAGCGAACGAGGAGTCACAGTATTTTTCTCTTCACATATACTTTCCGAAGTCCAGCAGATCGCCGATCGCGTTGGCATCATTCGCCAGGGAAAACTGGTTGAAATCGCGCAAACGAATGACCTCATCAGCAGATCGCTCACACGGGCAACAGTCCAGTTCACAGGCCC
>JBMCLF010000044.1:0-10955 GCA_048615215.1 Candidatus Brevefilum sp. | reverse complement strand
AGTGGTCAATGTCGCCCGAATGCGGAACAAACGGTCGCCGGGCCATTCATCGTAAAATCTTTCCTGACCGCTCACCAGGTCATTGATCCAGCCATGCATATCACGCTCATTATGGATCAGGTGAACAAGCGTTTCTTTGGCAGACCATTCCTCCGGGCCTGGAGAATATGATGCTTCTGCATCAGTGACACCTTCCAAAGAATTCTCAAGTGCCTCAAGCGCATTTGTCACCCTGGTTTCAAATACTTTGGCTAATTCCTCTGGCGATTCGGGCAATGCTTCTGCTTTTTGAGCCTTGGTATCAACTTCAAAAGTCAACTTATCTTCCCCGCGAAATACCTCTACTTGAATCTGGTCTCCGACTGTGTGTTGGTTGATGATTACCCCAAGGGCTCTAACCTGGTCTACCTTTTCACCTCCAATGGCAACAATAACATCATCTGCCCGTATACCAGCCTTTTCAGCCCCATAATCAGGCACGACATTGGTTACCAGTACACCATAATCTACCGGGATACCCAGTTTTTCTCTGCTATTTTCTGTAAGTGAAGCAATATCTTCAGGATAAATCCCAATCAACGGCCGATCCATAACCCGCAGATCCAGGCCTTCCTCTAGCGTTGATTTCAGATTTTCCATTCCCATTTCCCAACCCTTGTGGATCTCTTCTCTTGCTTTTTCCCAATTTTCGTCTTCCCCAATGCCCAAATGGTGTAGTGTCACCATCTGTGCATCATCACTATCGTGTGGAGAGATAGAAACCTCGACTCTCGTCCAATCCGGTTCTTCTTTACCGATCCATGAGAAAACAACTTTCTCATTGGGAATCAACTCAATAAAATGACCGCTGGCAAAGTAACCGCGGTACCATGCCATGTAAATTCTTCCCCCCTTTTCAGGGCATGTCGTGCCAACATCACACAACCACTCACGCATCGAAGTGGCAGATGTAAAAGCTTTATAAATGAGTTCTGCTGGAGCCTTGACCTTCTTTTCGAATACAAAGGGGGTTTCTTCGGGCATCTCTGCTCCTCTAAACTTGTTTTTGATTAAATTAATTATAATTTAGTATACCTGCAGCGGCGAGACCTAACAATTTACGGCCTCCTATTGTAAAAGGTTTAGCTTAAAAATCAGAAACGCATGGCTTTGGTAAAAGGCCCTTACATCAATGATAAAATTGAGATATTATTCTCAAGCCCGCTGGTCCTCCAGGAGGGCCCAATAATTCCTGGAGCCAGTTTAGTCTAGGATTATTTATTAATTAGTAAAATAGCTAACAAAATCATCAATGAGCAATTTCGCTCATGACTTGATCAAATAAGGAAGGCATTATGGCAGGACTTTCCCGAGAACTCGGCATTGATCTGGGCACTCTCAACACCCGGGTTGCAGAAGGTAAAAATATCCTCATTCAGGAACCCACGGTGGCCGCAATCCTTTTGGATGAACTGAAGTTAGTAGAAATCGGCCAATCGGCGCTTGATATGTTGGGCCGCGTACCTGAAAACATTGAGGTCAATCGCCCTATGCGCTACGGCGTTATCGCAGAATATGAAATCACAGAAAATATGTTAAGAGAATGGGTTCGCCAGGTCACAGGGAGAATGCTCTTATTCAGACCGAAGCTGATGATTACTGTTCCCTTTGGCATAACCAGTGTCGAGCGCCGTGCAGTTTATGAAGCGGGTTTAGGCGCAGGCAGCCGGGATGTCGATTTAATTCAGCAGCCACTTGCTGCCGCAATCGGTGTAGACCTGCCCATCGGCACACCTACTGGAAACATGATCATCTGTTTGGGCGGAGGAACCTCACAGGCGGCCGTCCTTGCCATGCACGGCATTGTATCCGCTAAAACTACCCGGGTTGCTGGACTTAAGTTGGATCAAGCCATCATCGACTATGTTCGTGATAAATACGGCCTGATTATCGGGCAGCCCACAGCAGAAAAACTTAAAATCCGAATTGGTGCGGCCATCCCCCAGGATGAACAGGAAACCATGGAAATCCAGGGACAGGATCAGGTTTCCGGTCTGCCCAAGCCAGCAACCCTGACAACCGACGAGATTGTTGAAGCTCTCCAGGATCCTCTGAAAGATATTTCAGAGACAATCCAACGGGTTCTTGAGAAAACCCCCCCTGAACTGATCTCAGATATCATCGATCGCGGCGTAGCCCTATGCGGTGGAACCGCTCATTTACATGGGATCGACCGTTACCTGACCAAATATCTGGGCATCCCGGCTTACCTTGTGGACAACCCAACGACCTGCATCGTGGAGGGTGCAGCCAAAGCATTTTCAATGTTGGAAGTACTCGGCCGGAATCTGCCACCGAAAGTTTGATAAATTTAGGGTTAAACCGATGGGAACTTCACAATCTGCGCTTGGCAACATAAAATCCAGTCAAATATCGGATCTGGGAACTGAGATTGCCACCTATCCTTCCTGGAATCAAAATCATAAGCGTGTGATAGGATTGGCCTTTGGTTGTTCAATTATCCTGGCTTCCTTTTTTTTCATCATATTAAGATTATCATTTATGGCCACCGCAGTTAGATTGCATGGCAGGGCTGCGGTACTTTTACATGCCCCATCGCTCATGCTTTTAATTGCCTTCCTGCCGATTGGCATTGTTATTCTTTTAGCAACAATTTGGAATTGGAACAATCATCTTGCTCTGTACGAAGGTGGTTTTATTATTCACACAGGATTGAGAAAAAAGATCTGGCGTTGGGACTGGACCACCAGGCTGGATACCCGCATTATGCATATTAAATTTGGAGGAAATATTATCGAAGTTCTCATCAGGCTCATTGTTGGAAATCCTAAGAGAACACTGGTGATCCGCAATCAATATAAATCAATGTCAGATTTGTTACAAAGAATCCGCACAAAAACATTGCCCCTGCTGGCTGAATGGGCTCAGGAACAGCTGAAACAAAATATACACCTTGAATTTCATAAAGAGATTGTGGCGGTGAAGGCTGGTCTGGAGGTCAAAGGTCAGCTGGTGGAATGGCAGGAGATCGCCCACCCCAGATATACAAACAAAAAAATCATTCTGAATAGAATTCAGGATCAGGATAAGATTATTGAGGTTAATCTCAATAAAATCACAAATCTGATTTATTGATTTATCTCATTAAAAATCCCCCTGACCATGCCCTTTAACTATCGAGGTAATACATCATCCTTTGCATATGAAGTACAGGGTCAATATGCTGAACGTGAACGTTGTCTGGCACCTTCAGCGTGATGGGGGCATAATTTAGAATCGCCTCAATACCCGCATTAATTAACCTGTCGGCAATTTCCTGAGCGACTGCGCCTGGCACAGTCAGGATAGCCATCTTAATCCCCCTGTTCTCAATTTCGGCTTCAAGAGATTCGACATGACGAACAACAACCGACCCCACCTGGTTCCAATCACCTGAGGGTCAATATCAAACAACATAACAATCTCAATCCCTCGGCTGGCGAAGCCCTGATAACGGGTCAGCGCCCTGCCCAGGTCACCTGCACCAACCACTGCCACCTGCCAGATGCGATCAAGGTGTAAAATCTTTTGTAGCTGCTCAATCAAATAATAAATCGAATAACCGGTCCCCTGTTTTCCAAAACCGCCGAAATAGGATAGGTCTTTTCTGATTTGTGCGGCTGTCGATCCCAATCGTTCTGCCAGCATTTTGGAGGAAACCGTATGCAATCCCTCCTTTGCCATATGGTTAAGTGTCTGTAAATACCAGGGTAATCGGCTGATGACAATGTTGGGAACAGGCGTGTCAGTCATAAAATATTTCCTAAATTATGGATTATTTCACCATTTTTTATAGTATTCGAAGTAATCTTATTATACGTTAATTATTTCACATTTGGAGTTTCAGCAAAAGGCCAGAGAGAATCTATGGTCTGCTTTCAAAACATGGGTTAAAATAACCGTATCGAAGATATAAATACTGGAGGATTTATGCGTGCAGGAAGAATAATTGCGTTTATCACAGCGGGGATTTTTATCATTTTTGCATTTCTTTTCATTCTGGGAGCATTCAGCCCGGAAGGCTCACCCAGCTGGATCATCGTTGGGATCGTAGGCCTGATCATTGGATTTGCCCTGATCTTCTTAGGAACCCGCCTTCGTCCGGCAGAAACCCCCGGCGAACAGGTAGTAAACCTCCAGGTAGATCTTCCCGGAGATGTTGGCATGGAAACCATTAATTGCAAAGCATGCGGCGGCCCAATCACCTCTGAAGATGTCAAAATGGTGGCTGGTGCACCGGTGGTTGAATGCCCACACTGTTCAACAACCTATCAATTAACTGAAGAACCAAAGTGGTGACCTATGAAAAGAGCACGGATTATTTTACTCATTCTGATCTTTTTAGGCCTTTTCGCACTTCCAGCGCCTGTTTCAGCACAGGATTATCGCTTTACCGTAAGCGTATTTGAAGTCGAAGCCTATATTGAAGATGATGGTTCGCTTTCGATCAATTACATCATTGAATTTCAGAACAATCCCAATGCCGACCCAATTGATTTTGTTGATGTTGGCATGCCCAACACGACGTACAGCATGAACGACATCGAAGCGCGCATCGGAAACACACCCATTACCGATATTGAAAGTTCGCCATACGTTGCCAACGGCTTTGCCCTCGGATTGAGCGATAACGCTATCCCACCGGGACAATCCGGTACAGTAACCGTCTGGATTCCAGGCGTTAAAAACATCCTGTTTCCATATGAGGAAGGTGACCAGGAAAACTATGTCAGTTTCCAGTTTAGCCCAACCTGGTTTGATCCGCGCGCTGATCAGAGCACGTCCACGGAGTACCGGATGACGATCATCCTGCCAAATGGTGTGGGGAATGAGGAAGGAATTTATTACAACCCTGAAAATTGGCCTGGCAATACTGAACCGGATGATATTGGCCGGACAGATATCGAAGACAGTGAATATTATTCCGAACGTGTCTTTTATTCATGGTTTTCAGACAGAGCCAACGCCCACACGCAATATATCTTTGGCGCTGCCTTTCCGGCCCAGTATGTCCCTCAAGATGCAGTCGCCAGTCAACCGCAGGAGGATTTTGACCACCAACCGACCAACGGCGGCCCTGGCATAATTGGCTCAATCTTCAGCTTTATTGGCGGAAATATCGGATGTTGTATTGGGCTCTTCTTCTTTGGTATTTTCGGCTGGACCATTTACCAGGGAACAGTTGGTCAGCAGAAACGGAAGATGGAATATCTTCCACCCAAGATGAAGATTGAAGGTCACGGTATCAAACGCGGTCTGACGGCCGTGGAAGCAGCAGTCCTGATGGAACAACCTATGGATAAGGTCCTGACTATGATATTGTTTGGCACCCTTAAGAAAGAAGCCGCGGTTGTCAAGCAGCAAGACCCACTTGAGTTAGAAATATCTGAACCATTACCGGACAAACTCCATCCATATGAGAAAGCCTTCCTTGAGGCCTTCATAGAACCTGAAAACAAACGCCGAGATGCTTTACAAAAGATGATGATTGATTTGGTGAACAGCGTCTCCAAAAAAATGAAAGGATTCTCCCGGAAAGATACCATCGCATATTACGAAGATATTATGCGGCGCGCCTGGAATATGGTCGAGGACGCTGATACACCTGAAGTTAAAAGCGAAAAATACAACCAGACCCTTGAATGGACAATGCTTGACAACGATTATCAAGAACGCACCCAGCGCACTTTTACTGGTGGACCGGTCTTTGTCCCCATGTGGTGGCCTCGTTATTCGCCCAGTTATCGCAGAAGTATTGGCGGCGGTTTCAGTACGCCAACCAAAACACCCGGAACTGGCGCTGGAGGAGAAACTTCCGGCGGCGGTGTTTCCTTACCGCGTATCCCCGGCTCTGATTTTGCTGCAGGCGTCATAAACGGCGCCTCAGGGATGGCTGCAGGCGTCATCGGCAACCTGACCTCATTTACCAGCGGTATCACTAACCGCACCAACCCAATTCCCAAAAGCAGCGGCAAAAGCGGATCAGGTGGTTTCCGCGGCGGCGGAGGCAGTTCCTGCGCCTGCGCCTGTGCCTGTGCTGGCTGTGCTTGCGCCTGTGCGGGTGGAGGACGTTAACTCTTCAGATTTGACCATCCCACCGAATACACACTTCGGTGGGATGCCAGAAATAATATGATAAACAATCTTTCAGCCTCCGGCCTTCTCAGCCGCATTTTTGATCCACCCAAGCTCCCCGATCCTGGGATTTATCACTTTCCGCGGGAAGAAAACGGTGGGAAAACACGCATACACCTGCGTATAGATCCGGACGGGAGCGGCCTGTTGATCATAAACGCTAACCGGGTTGTTCAACTTAATCCCTCCGCAGCATCCATGGCCTATCTCTACCTCGATGAGCGATCACCCAGGGAAGCATCTCGTGTCTTGCGTAAACAATTTCAGGCCTCCACCTCTAGGATCGCTCAGGATTACCTCGCTTTCGGCAGGGAGATAGAACAATTACTAAAACCAAACGGCGGCTGCCCGGTCTGTGACCTTAACATTGAAACAACAACACCTTTCACCGCCAAACCGAGTGCTCCTTACCGGATGGACCTTGCGATAACCTACCGCTGTAACAATGACTGCGATCATTGTTACAATGCACGGTCAAGGCGCTTTCCTGAGATGGGGTTGAGCGATTGGAAACAAGTCATCGAAAAAGTATGGGCGCTGCGCATTCCACACATCGTTTTCACAGGTGGAGAACCCACGCTATATCCAGGTTTGCCGGAATTAATCGCCCACGAAGAGGAAACAGGCTTGATCACCGGGTTGAATACCAACGGACGCCGCATAGCAGACCAGAACTTTCTCAATCGTCTGGTGAGCGCAGGATTGGACCACGTTCAGATCACCTTTGAATCTCATGATCCAACTACACATGATTTAATGGTCGGTGCCAAAGGCGCCTGGGAGGAAACGGTCACGGGGTTGAAGAATGCCTTGGACACATCCCTCTACCTGATGACCAATACAACTCTGTTGACCCACAATGTCGCTTCTCTGGAAAAAACCCTCGAATTTCTGGGAGAATTGGGTGTACCAACGATTGGATTGAATGCCCTGATCTATGCCGGCAAGGGGAAATCTGTAAACACCGGTCTGAAAGAGGAAGATCTACCATCTCTGCTTGAGATGGCGCATGAAATCACACAACGCAATCATCAAAGGCTGATCTGGTACACGCCCACCCAATACTGTCATTTTAACCCGGTCCAGCTTGGATTGGGCATCAAAGGATGCACTGCGGCACTTTACAACATGTGCGTTGAACCCAACGGCGACGTCCTTCCCTGCCAGTCATATTACCAATCGCTTGGAAACTTACTCAAAGATGAATGGGACAGCATCTGGGAACACCCTCTGGCACTCGCCCTTCGAAACCGTACAGATATTCCTCAAGGCTGCCGTTCGTGTGAATTTTTATCGGAATGCGGCGGCGGATGTCCTCTGGCGCGCGAGCACCAGTCAATTAAACCAATCAATAATCCTGTTCTTCAAATTTAAATCAAGTAAACGGAGTGGAAATGACCGATATCGTGCAATCAATCAAGGAATTTTTTTCTAAAAAAGAACCTCTACCACGCGGCATGTACCGCTACCAGAGCCCTCAGGATGCAGAAGACCAGTACAGACTCCACCTGAGAATTGATGAGGATGGCGAAGGGATTCTCGTCATAAATGCAGCCACAGTCCTCCACTTGAACCAGACAGCGGTGGAGTTCGCCTACCACCTGATCAAACAAACCGATCGCGAAGAAACAATTCAACAAATCGCAAAACGTTACAGAGTGAATGAACACCAGATACGTCAGGATTTCGAGGAGTTCTTGGATAAAGTTCAGACCCTGATCCACACACCCGACCTGGATCCAGTGACATACCTCGACATCGAACGACAGGAACCTTATCGCGGTAAAATCACAGCTCCTTATCGTTTGGATTGTGCTCTGACCTATCGTGTTGGAGAACACAGCCGCCACGAACATGCTCCCGTTGACAGAGTAGACAGAGAATTGACCATGCAAGAATGGGTGTCTATTTTCCACAAAGCTTACAACAACGGCATTCCGCACCTGCTGTTTACCGGTGGTGAACCAACCTTGCGGGAAGACTTGCCAGACCTCGTTCTCAAAGCCGAAGAATTGGGCCTTGTCACTGGCTTGCTGACATATGGCTTAAAACTGGGTGACGATGAATATCGCAATAGACTGCTGAATAACGGTCTGGATCATGTCATGATCCTCTTTGATCCCAACAAACCCGAATTATGGAAAATCCTCGAAAAAATACTGGCTGAAGATCTCTTCACCACCGTACATCTCACATTGGAAGAGGGTGAAAATCTCACCCCGCAAATCAAGCGCCTGGCTGAAATGGGCACGAACGGGCTTTCACTCAGTGAAGTGGATAAATCCATGACAGATAACCTTCAAGAACTGCGGGATTTTGCTGCCATGCAAGGGCTTAACCTTGTTTGGGATATGCCCGTCCCTTATTCAAGCAATAATCCCGTCTCTCTGGAACTGGAAAAGGCAGAGGATCAAGAGCCACCCGAGGGGGCTGGCAAAGCCTGGTTGTACGTCGAGCCAGATGGTGACGTCCTCCCTGCTCAAGGAATTTATAACAAAATCCTGGGCAACCTCTTAACAGATGACTGGGAGGATATCTGGGAAAAACGCTGAGCGATGCTTCCAATAATGGCATGAACCTCGAGCAATGGCACCACCGTTTTCAACAACAGGCGCGCTGGACAGCAGACATCCGAAATTTTCTGTTCAACAAGGCCGCTATACATTCCAGCGCTCGTGTGCTTGAAGTGGGTGTGGGCACTGGCGCTGTTTTGGATTCATTAGTAAGAGAACAAAATTTCAATCCCTTTGGGGTGGACCTCAATTACCACAGGATGGCGTTTGCCAGCAAGAATAATCCTTCCTTTAAGTTGGTTCAGGCTGACGGCAATCATCTACCATATTCCGATGACGTATTTCAGATCACTTTTTGTCATTACTTGTTCTTATGGGTGAAAGATCCCATGAATATTCTGCTAGAAATGCAGCGTGTGACCCAAACAGGAGGCTATATCATCGCTCTTTCCGAACCAGACCATGAAAACCGGATTGATTACCCTCCCCCCCTCGACAAACTCGGTGAATCACAGACCAAAGATTTAGAATATCAGGGGGCTGATACGGCCTTGGGACGCAGGCTGCGCGCGCTATTTTTTGCAGCCGGGCTTGATGAGGTAGAAGCAGGGATCTTAGGTGCACAGTGGTCACAGGCTCACTCTCAACCGGAAAAAACGGAATGGATGGCGCTGCGATCAGACTTAATGGAGCACCTGTCAGAAGACCAAATCACTACATACGAGAAGCTTGATCGGGCAGCCTATGAAAGCGGAGAACGGGTTCTCTTTATCCCCACCTTTTATGCCATCGGACGGGTAATATAATTAGTTTGATCCAATGACATAATTTTTGGATCGTCAGTTCTGATGATTTCTCATGAGAGTATTGAAAAACAGTCAAACAATATTTGCGTTTTCCGCTAAGAAAATAATAGTTTTTAGAATACAGGAATCTCACACGATTAGAAAAAAGTCTCCCCATTTAGGTGAAGGTTACACGTATTGGCGGATAATGTGATGTGTTAAACGCATCTTCCACCTCATCAATCTGCGCCTAAAAAAAATAATTGCCAAAAATTTCAACACCTTCCATCATTTTGCTTGCCAAATCCATTAAAGACGGCTATAATAAAGCCCTGAAATCGGGGCGTGGCGCAGTCCGGCTAGCGCGCTTGCATGGGGTGTAAGAGGCCCTGGGTTCGAATCCCAGCGCCCCGACTATAAATAACCGCTGACTTTGTCGGCGGTTTTTTGTTAGCTATCATCAATACCTTTTGATATCCTAAATACCTTCTAAACGTTATTGAGTTAATAGTGGGGAAAAAGCGATTATTTATGGCGGCGATAATGCGATCAGTCTCATGCCTGATCTGGAATATGGCGTCCAGGTCTAAAGACTGCTGGATAATATTGCAGAAATCATGACGAAATAGTGATCATTTTTCTCTTAAGTTTCTGTTCACGGTTCTTCGGATCAACTTAACGAGCTGTTCCCCGTCGTAAAGCATGAGGGGTTTCCCCTCAGCCCATGCTTTCGCCCGGGATGTAAAGCTTCCAGTCGTGATCAGGTATGCTCGCTGGGCTTCCTCGTGCTGGAGTGTACCTAAGAGGTCTCTAACCATCGGTTCCCCAACAGAACCCGCATAACGTTTGCACTGTACCACCCACTTCTCCCCCTGGGCTTGCCGCACGATCACATCCACCCCATGATCGGCAGTGCCGCCGGCTATCTCTGCCTGATGACCATAGGCTTCAAAGAGTTCAGCCACAAGCTGCTCAAAATCCTTTGGTGAGAGGGCTAATAAAGAGTCCAGTGTCCTGGCGTCAGCCAATCGAATCCGTCCTTTACGCCATTTATATATAAGGCCTGCAAGACTAACCCCACCAGAGACCAAACCCAACCCGGCAAACAAAAGATGGTTCACAGTGTCTGAAAATAGAAATATTGGTTTACTGTCCTGCCAATAAATAATACTTAGGAATAGGGCCCACACAATCCAGGCAACGAAAATCTTGGACATCCCCCGGTAAAATCGTTGCCACATCTTCAACTTCAAAGTAAAGAACTCACGAATGCCAAAGAATATGATCAGTGGCCACGAGAGATAAAAAATCGAACAAATAGCGACGAGTGCTTTCATTCAATCAACAACTCCATGTTAAAATAAAAATGGGCACAATTTTTTATTTCAAGCCCTGCTCCAATTCTACCATGAGTGGGATTTAAGGTTGATTGACTCAAACCATCAGCTGGCAGCGAACTTGCACATATTAGACTGCATGGGTT
>JBMCLF010000043.1:0-11022 GCA_048615215.1 Candidatus Brevefilum sp. | reverse complement strand
CCCGCTAGGGAAGCTGGCAATCCCGATCAATGCAGCAGAAAGCGGTCCCAGCTCATCATAAGATAACCCGGTCACAGCCATCAGAGACTGAAAGGAAGTACCCAGAGAGCCAAAAGTGACGCCCCAACCATCCCCCAAAGACGCCATGGCAACCGCCTGGATCGGGGTATATCCTAAACCCACCAGCATTGGCGCACAAACAGCCACCGGAACGCCAAATCCGCCCAGACCCTGGATGAAGGACACCATCAGCCAGCCAATCAACAGGGACTGCATCACCCGGTCACCCGTCAACCTGGGCAAGGTGATCCCGATCATTCGGATCGCACCTGCTTCTCTTGAGACGTTAAATAATAATAATGCCGTCCAGATAATAAAAAGCACATCCAGGCTGAGCAGCACAGCTTTGACCTGTGCAACCGCCAGGAGTTCAAATCCAGCTCCAAAGAAAATGGCTGCCACAAAAATCGCCAGAAACCAGCCCAATCCACCTGCCCGGCTGCCGCCCCAGCGAAACAAGAGCATCAACACCACAACGGTCAGCACCGGCAGCAGGGCAAGCAGCCAATTTACAAATGTCAACGATAAAGTCATAGAACGAAATCTTCCTCAAAAAATTTTTTTACCAGCGAAAAACGAAACTATTTAACCTTCCAGGATAATCTCCTCACCGATCACCTCCAATTTGACATACAAGCCTCCTGCCACACCCGGTTGGCCGCCGCCAGCAAAGACGGTAAAGGTGCCGGGTTCAATCAGCCATTGGCCATTTTCATCCACACAGGCCATCTGCTTTGGCTGAATATCAAAAATCGCCCGGGCCGAAACACCCGGTGCCAGCCGGACCCGCTTGAACCCCACCAGGCTATGTCGGGGGACCGGATGGGAGGACTCTTCATCCCGCAGATAGATCTGGATCACCTCGTCCCCGGTCATCGAACCGGTATTCTTCACATCACAGGAAACCCGCACAATTTCAGGGCCTTCCAGATGGTTGTGACTCAGCGATAGATCCGTATACTCAAAGGATGTATAACTGAGGCCATATCCAAAGGGGTAGTTTACCTCACCCTCAAAATAGCGGTAAGTCCGGCCCTCCATGGCATAATCCTCAAATGGGGGAAGTTGATCAACAGATTCATAAAAGGTAACCGGCAGCCTGCCGCCCGGGTTGGTATCCCCGAACAACACCTCTCCCACAGCCCGTCCCCCAGCCTGCCCCGGATACCATGCCTCAAGAATTGCAGGCAGGTTGTCTTTTGCCCAATTGACGGCCAGCGGGCTGCCGTTTAACAAAACCAGCACCATCGGCGTGCCGGTCTCGGCCACAGCCTGCAATAAGGCCTCTTGCTCCTCGGGCAGATCGAGCGACGTTCGGTCGCCCTGGCTGATGACGCCCTCACGCGTTCCGGTCTCCTGTCCCTCTTCGCCCTCAATTATTTGCGAAAGACCCATCACCATTACAGCCACATCCGCTTTCTCTGCAATTCGCACGGCTTCTTCAAACCCGTCTCTGCCAGGCGCATCAATCTCACAGCCACGGGCATACATCACCTCTGTGGATGGCGAGACCATGCCGCGAATCCCCTCCAAAACCGTGATTGATTCAGAAGGCGTTCCATAATAATTCCCACGCAGGACGAGCTCATCGTCTGCATTGGGGCCAATCACAGCGATCGCACTGAGATCTTTAGACAGGGGCAAGAAATCATCCTCATTTTTCAAGAGCACCATGGACTGGCGTGCGACCTCGAGTGCCATAGCCTGATTGGCGGGTGATTCAACCACCTCAAATGGAATGCCGGCAAAAGGTACCCGTTCTTCGGGGTCGAACATCCCCAGCCGGAAGCGGATGGACATCAGGCGGACCAGTGAACGGTCGATATCAGCCTCCGAAAGCAGCCCACGTCCCACTGCGGCCAGGAGATGCTCATAGGTACAACCACAATTCAGATCACAGCCCGCTTTAACCGCCATCGCGGTTGCCTCCTCGGGTGACTCAACTATTTTGTGGTGTTTGTAAATATCGCGAATCGCGCCGCAATCTGAAACCACATAGCCACCAAATCCCCAATCTTCACGCAGCAGATCTTTCAGCAGATACCGGCTGGCGCAGCACGCTTCACCGTTGGTGCGGTTGTAAGCGCCCATAACCCCGGCCACACCTGCTTCTCGTACCAGTGCTTCAAAGGCCGGCAAATAGGTCATCAGCATATCACGTTGGTCTGCCTCGGCGTTGAAATGATGCCGATCTGCCTCTGGGCCGCTGTGCACAGCGAAGTGCTTGGCACAGGCCGCTGTTTTGAGATATCCCGGGTCCTCTCCCTGCAAACCGCGTACGAACTGCACACCCAAACGAGCCGTCAGGTAAGGGTCCTCACCGTAGGTCTCTTGCCCCCGACCCCACCGAGGATCGCGAAAAATATTGATGTTAGGGGACCAGAAGGTCAACCCCTGATATTGGCCGTGCTCGCCCTGGCGCAATGCCTGGTGATGCTTGGCGCGGGCTTCATCCGAGATCGCGTTGGCCATTTGAACAACGAGTTCCTCATTCCAGGTGGCGGCGATTCCAATCGCCTGGGGAAAGACCGTCGCCTTGCCGGCGCGAGCCACACCATGCAGGGCTTCATTCCACCAGTGGTAAGGTGGGATGCCCAGCCGTTCCACGCCCTGGGCGTCATCCATCATCTGCGAAACCTTTTCCGCCAGGGTCATACGCGCCACCAGGTCGATGGCACGCGCTCCAGCACTTGCGTCTGGATTGAGATAAATCGGTATGTCTTCTTTTTGATCAGGCAAATGGATCTCCTTGATTGGTTTACATTACATTATAAACGACAAAATAGAGCGGCCTGCTGGTAAAAATGAGCAGGATCTGAGCCTGAACACGTTAGATTTTCATCAGTAAACATCACAGAACCTTCACAACATATTATTAAATGGTAAAATTATGTAGCGTTTGGGGCAGTGGCGGAATGGCAGACGCAACGGACTTAAAATCCGTCGGTGGTAACACCGTGTGGGTTCGACTCCCACCTGCCCTATGAATTCTTTATATGGAGGGGTTGAAAAAACAATCATTTTTTCGATCATAAAACCAGCACACGCATTCAACGTGTGCTGATTTTATCTTATTGTAGTAATCACGATTTTAGCAGTAAATGAAAAGAGATTTCCCTTCCAAATAACTGGAATTCTTTATACGCTTGAGCGAAAAACCAACCTCTTGCCTGAAATCGTAATCCTTGACCTAAATTGTAAACGCGCCATCCTTCATGATGAGGAAATCATCAACCCAAATGCTGACCTTTTCCATGACCACATCAACATGCACCGCACAATCCCACCTGGCACCGGTGTAGTTGGCGTAAGGATTCCCAAAGGCAACATGGACCCCCGGAAATTTTTCATCCTGTAACAAATTCCCAACAAATTCTGTTAGGTACTCATTGGTACCGATTGCAAATTCTCCGATGCGGGTGCCGTTTTCATACCCGGATAAGTAGGTCATGAAATCCTTCACCAGCGCCTCATTTTTATGGATGGCGCTCTTCAGCAGTGAGTTCTCAACCTCCAGCATCAGCGGCTCATCCAGCAGGCCGTATTTATGGCTGAAGAAATCGCCCAACACAACCGGCGAAAGAATACCATCCACGCTCACTGGGGATGTGAATACCTCTCCTTCGGGCAAATTTCCCCAGATTCCTTGCTTGTGATACAGGCCATCCCAATTGACCCATTTCAGCTGATCCGGGTCAAACTGTGCGGTGAGGTTTGTTCCGAACGGGCTGGTGACTTTAATGCTGCGGGCATTTTTTACCAGATCGTAAACCTGGTGTGAACGCTTTGACACTTCATTGTAATCAGCCAGCATGCCGGTTTGCATCAACTCAGGTGTGATTCCGATCATGTGTCCATGCCTGACCTGGTATTTTTCACGCAATGTCTCCAACAGCGGAATCCGAAATAGAATTTCACCTTCCTGAGAGGAGGCAGCATAAAATGTAACCGTCGGGCGGTAGTTGTCCAAAAAATTCCAGAGCGTTTGCGGAACAGCATTGAGCGGACGCTCATCAATATCTTCCAGGTAATAAATTTCCAATTCAGCCGCTGCCTCTTGCACTGCTTGGGCAAGGGCGTTACCAATAGCCTCGGTTTTTTTATCGGTAAAGATCAATACCTTATCATCCTCTTGAACGCCCATGCACACAGAAACAGCGTTTCTTGCTCCAGCAATTAAATTGTTATCAAAATTCATTAAATCTCCTAAATAATTTTAAAATTCTCCACAAACATTCGTGGAGTGGCAATGAAACCAGAACCCATTTTCATCAACCGCCGGTCATCATCAAAACCAACCTCACCTTGCAGTAAATCTATTACGGATAATCTAAAGCTCAGGTTGGGCAGAACTGCAGTAACCTCACCGTTTTCTATCAACAAAGTCCCATCCCGCGTCGTGGCTGCGATTACTAGTTTTTCATGGTCTATCAGCGTTGTGTATTGGAATCGGCTGATCAGCAGACCGGAATGAACCAATTCGACCATTTCATCAAGGTTTTGCGTTCCGGGATCAACAAACAAATTCTGTGCTGAGGGGCCAACAATAAATGGTTTTTCGCGCGAAATAGCATGTCCGGTGGAACGAAGGTCGGCTTTGATTGCCGCCGCGCGATCGTAAACAGCGCCGGCGATCCGTCCCCGCTCGATGAGCGACACCTTTTGTTTGGGAACGCCCTCAAAATCAAAGGCCACCGGGCATCCAGCCGGGTCGCCCGCATCCTCCCACATTGAAAGTGAAGGATGAAATACCTGTTTGCCCTTATTCTTCTCCGAAATCAGGCCATCACCATGGAAACTGGACCCGGCAAAACAACAATCGGAAAGCAATGCGAGCACTTCCGCTGCGGCATGGTGATCCAGAATTACCCTGTACAGTCCAGGAGGGATCTTCTTTTCGGATTTGGGGAGCTTCACTTTCGCCAGGGCATCGGAGATCAACCGGTCAGAATCGATATCCTGGGGATCACAGGCAGCCATTGATGTCCACCCAGAGCATTGCTTTTCATCATCGGCCAGCAGCACATTCATCCAGGCGGATTGAAAATCACCGCTGATGGGGCCAGCATTCGATGAGATATATCCCATGATATTCTTTGAAGAAGCAATGATCCCGGAAGCGGTCAATTTTTCCTGGCCAGCGGTGAGGATCGCTTTCTCAACATGTTTGCCTAAATCCCGGGGGTCAATCCCCAGCGTCAGACGGACAGGATGGGATGGATGATAAATTTCATCCTCCCCTGTAAACGGGTATCCAATATCAGGTGCATGAGGCTGCGCAGCAATCCGGCGAGCTTTTTCCACTGCCTGATGGATGGCTTCCTCAGTCAATTGTCGGGTGAACGCTTCCCCCAACCGGCCCTGCTTTTGAACCCGGACGGTCAGCAGACACTGATCCCCATATGCATTCTGGTGGATGTAGTTATCCGTAAAACGTAAGTTGGCGTCCTCAGCATAATGCAATGTCGCCTCAAAGGTCTCTTCGCCGATACAGGTGCGGACGTTTTGCAAATAAGATTTAACTTGATCGTGTTGCATCAAAATGGCTCATCCTCCCACGCACAGGCTGCGGAACCGTGCAGGGCTGCATCCATGCGAAACCGGGCCGCCCTGCCAGGGCTCACCCTTGCCGCAAATTGGCAACCCGTAAACCTTAAATGAATCTTCGTTGCAAATGGCATCAACCGAGTTCCACAACTCCAGTGTCCGGCCGCGAAAGGTCGGGGCCTTGATCATCCGCCCGATTTTTCCACCGTTGATTTCATAGCCAAACTGGGCCGAATAGTCAAACATCTCTCGGCGTTCATCAATGCTCCAGCTCTGATTGACAGACATCAAAATCCCGTGGTCAGTATCTGCGATCAGTTCTTCCAGCGGCCATTCACCTGGCTTGAGGATGAGATTGGTCATACGAACGATGGGCATCCCGTGATGCCCATCAGCACGCATGCACCCATTGCTTTCTTTGCCAATCCGGGCTGCAGTTTCACGCGACGTATGGAAACCAACAACCATTCCATTTTTAATTAAATCATTGCGCTGTGCAGGAACGCCTTCATCATCATACCCAAAGGTCCCCAAACCCCCAGGATAGGTTGAATCAAAATAAACATTAATTAAAGGTGAACCATATTTGGATGGTGTGCTTAAATCAGGCGACACAAAACTAGTCCCTGCATAGCCCCGTTCTGAACCGAAAATGCGATCAAGTTCAGTATTATGCCCAACCAATTCATGTAGCACCTGAGCCAGCAACGTCGGGTCCATAATGACATCGAACTCACCCTGCGGACAGGGAATCGCTGAACACATATCAATCGCTTCCTGCGTGATCTTACTGCCATTCTCAACCAAGTTGAGATTTTGAATCAGCTCAAATCCGCCGGTTCCCTGCTGGCGCAGCAGGTTGGTGGGGAAAGTGCGGCGCTGGACCTCATTGCTCACAGCAGCCACTGCGGCCAAACCGGCACCGCTCTCGACGATCGTCTGTGAGATCCGGCTGCCTTCATTGCTAAAAAATTGCGTATCCCGCTGGATGAATTCCATGGTGCCAGTAGCGTTGACAATGCCATGGACCGACCTCATTGCTTTGGTCGCATCCAGTATTGGACGCAGTTTATCTTCTATATCCATTGCAAATGGGTCCATAATAACCGGCGTGTGGTAGCTACCACTCGAGATGACCGGCGAGCCAATATCAACCCTTCTGCGATTCACCTCCGCTCCAATCTGGCCCAATGCAACTGCGCGTTTACAGGCTTTCTCGAGGTCTTCACGATTGAAGCCGTCACAGAAGGCAAAACCCCAGGCACCATCCACCAAAACCCTGATCCCCATTCCCGCTTCCACTTTATCCGATGCATTAACGACCTGGCCGTTTGCAACGGCGTAATATTCTGTCACCGTGCTGACAGAGCGCACATCTGAATAAGCAGCCCCCAATTGTTCGCAGACGTTCAGCGCATGAAGCGCGAGTTCTTCTGGAGGTGAATGATCGTTCATGTCACTTTCGATCTCTCAAGAGAATACTTTTTATAAATGCCTTCATCCACGACGCAAGCAAGCCGCTCGACCAAGTTAAAGATATCCATGAACGACGTGTAGAGCGGCGAAAATCCCAGACGGATGTTATCAGGCTCGCGAAAATCAGGGATGACGTTCAGGTCGTTCATCAAGGCCTGGCAAATTCGATAGCTCTCAGGATGTTTAATGCTCACATGGCTTCCCCGCCTTTCACTTTTGCGGGGAGAGCCCAAGGCATAACCCTTTTCAGCCAGCATCTCGTCGAAGGCGCGAATGAAAAAATCTGTTAATTTGATGCTCTTTTCGCGAATAGTATTAATCCCCGCTTTTTCGACAATATCAATGGCAGGATCAAGGGTCATCATTGAAAGGATTGGCGGTGTCCCGACCAGAGTTTTTCGGATTGACTCGGCCGATGTGTAATCAAGGTCAAATGAAAACGGTGATTGATGTCCCCACCAACCCACAGGCTGGTTCTCAACGCTCGCCAAAAGTTGATGGTTAACGTAAAGAAATGCCGGCGAGCCAGGACCGCCGTTGAGGTATTTATAGGTACATCCAACCGCAAAATCAACTTCCCATGAGGTCACATCTAACGGGACAGCGCCAACCGCATGCGAAAAATCCCAAACAACGAGCGCGCCTACATCATGCGCCATCTTTGTCATCAATGGGACATCGTGCAAAAAGCCGCTCTTGAAGGTTGGCGTTGAAAAAGTCACAACAGCGGTATCTTCGTTTAATTGGGCCGCATAATCGTTGAGATCGATATGAATTTCATCTTCACTGGGCAGCAGCACCAGTTCGTGGCCCTCGCCGATCAGATCAAGAGCACCGCCAATGGTATAGAGATCCGTCGGGAAATTCAAGACATCTGAAATAACACGTTTACGATCAGGACGCAAGCGCAGGGCGCTGACAATCAATTTGAACAGGTTGATCGTAGTTGAATCCGCAATCACAACTTCGCCAGGCTGAGCGCCGATGATCGAACACAGTTTTTCACCCAACCTGGTTGGGGCGTCATACCAGTGGTCGCCCCAGGATCGGATCAAATCTTCACCCCATTGCGTGTCAATCACATCCTGGATAACATCCTGCGTGGTGAGGGGAAGCCGGCCCAGTGAATTGCCATCCATGTATAACTGGTCTGGATCAGCATGTTTGAACAGGCTTTTATTTGATCGCAGGGGATCATTATGATCTAATTGTTCTGCTTCTATCTTTAAATTGGTGAGGAGTTTTTCCATGACAGGCCTTACCTTAATGCCACAACATCCATACACAGGTGCGCATCACCAGTAATTGATGGGGCAACAAGGACGGAACGGGTTGGTGGAATGATATCAGCAAAAGCTGATTTTGTCGCTTCGTTGAACTGCGGGTATGCATCAAATTCCTTGATATAAACTGTCAGCTTAACCAGGTTATCGAAGGACCCCCCCTGAGCTTTCAAACGATCAGAAATGTCGTTCAAAAGATTCTCCGATGCCTCAGCGAGGTTATCACCCTGTCCTGCCAGCTTATTCCATAAATTGAAGGGACCGCTCTCAATCCGAACATTCTTTTCGCCATGACCCAGCGGATTGAGCCACATCGCCCCAGTCTTGACGTCCAAATCCGATCCAGCCACCGCCATCCAGTCCATTTCAATCAACGCATGTGCGGCTGTATCAGACACTTCCAGGTAATTGAAAAGGGTGGGTTTGAAGCCTAAAAATTGTTGGGTGCTATTCTCAATCACACCTTTTTGGTCACCCAGCCTCGGAAAGGCAGAGACCTCAAAGACATCTTCTTTTTGACAGCCAGCGGCTAGTGTGACCTGTTCAAGATGCGCCAGGGTTACCTGCACAGCTTCAGCCATATCGTCACACGGCTCACGCAGCACACCCGGCGAGGGCATCGCGGCACCAATTTGACCGCCTGTGAAAAGAACCCCACCAGCGATCAAGCCCTGACTGCGAAACCCCGTTGATGGGGGCGCATTCTCGGTTTCAATACGTGTTTTCTTTAATTTCATGTGTAATGCTTACCTTTCAATTATCCAACCTGCTCATAAAAACGTGTGAGGTCATAGAGCGGCAATTCGATTTCTCTGCCTTCTTTAAAGACACGGGCGACCTTGCGAAGATTACTGATATCTTCCAGCGGGTTTTCTTCCAGCAGGACAAAATCTGCCAACTTGCCTTCCTCAAGGGTGCCAAGGTCATCATCAATATTTAAAATTTCTGCCGCTGTTCTGGTGGCAGCAGCGAGCGCTTCATAATTGGACATGCCAATTTCGGTGAGCAGTTCACATTCTTTCTGAATACTGGCATGCGGATTGTCGGCATCTGTACCGGCAGCGATCCGAACGCCGGCTTGGTAGGCCTTTTCGAGATTTCGCTTTGCGATCTCACTGACTTTTGCGCTAGTTTTGGCAATATGCGGGCCGAATCCCATTGCTTCACCGTAGTTCTCCAGGCTCCAGGCGATCGCGTTTGTTGGCACAATTGGTGTATTGCTGTCCAGCAGCATGTCAATGCACTCGGAATCCATAAAATCCGCATGATCGATAAAATCTACGCCTGCATTGATCGCGTTTTTGATCGACTGGGCGCTGCCAGTATGGCAGGAAGCAAGCCGTTTTGGCTTGTGGGCCTCATCCGCTATGGCTTTCATTTCTTCAACGGTAAATTGTGTCCATCCCGGGTCAGAGATCAAACGTCCACCGCCGCCGCCAATGGTGGATGCGCCGTAAATTTTCAAAACGTCAACGCCGGCCTTGAGCTGTAATCGGGCTTCCCGGCGGGCCTCGTCAACGCCAGTCACTTCCACGCCATGGTCCTCGCTGCCCGGACGGAAAGCACCCGTTTGGGCAATTAATGGGCCGCTAGCAATTACCCTGGGACCCTCAACAAAACCATCTTGAATGGCCTCTTTCATGGCAACACCCAAAAACTGGCCGGCGCCGGCTTCACGAATGGTTGTCACGCCGCTTTGCAGCCAGATTTTTCCGGCATTACCGGCTTTGAAAACCTTGCTCGCAACCATTTCATCACGTATATGCGTCACTTCACCTCCACCGCCAACCGGGGAGGTCAACAGCAGAAACATATGAAAATGAAGATCGAACAAGCCCGGGATCATGACCAAATCACTGGCATCAATTTCTAACGCACTTTCAGCCCGAATTGCACCGCGCTCTGCAATTTGCTCAATGCGCCCATTGTTGATCAGGACCGAGACATTGGTTAGGACTTCTTCCTGCACCATGTTGATAAATTTACCGACATGCACAATTTTGCTCATATTTTCTCCAAACATAACTAATTTTTCCCTCGTTGTGATGGGTCCAGCGCATCGCGCAGGCCATCGCCGAGGAAATTGAATGCCAATAAGGTTAATGAAAGTAAAATGCCAGATGATAAGATCAAATGCGGGTACGATCGGATATTGGTTACCCCTTCTGCAATCATAGTCCCCCACGATGGAACAGGCGGTTTAATCCCCAAACCCAGGAAGGACAACCCTGCTTCGATCATAATTGCGTTGGGAATACCAAATGTAAATGCAACCACAATTGGGGCAACAATATTCGGCAGGATATGGCGGATCATAATCTGGATTTTTTTGGTTCCGAGAACTTCAGCCGCCAGGACAAATTCTGTTTCTTTGATGGATAAGGTCTCGCCCCGCACCAGCCTTGAGACGGTCAGCCAGAAAACCAACCCCAATGAAAGCAAAACACCCAACAACCCACCCGTTAACTCATTCAAGTTTGCAATGACCTGGAAAACGCCTGAATTCACTGAATTTAATTTTGATTGCAGGAAGGTCATCACAACAATAATGAACAATAGGGATGGAAAAGCATACAGAATATCAATCCCACGCTGGATGAAGGTGTCGATCCAGCCGCCGTAAAACCCAGATATTAATCCAATGGGAACACCAATC
>JBMCLF010000042.1:0-11058 GCA_048615215.1 Candidatus Brevefilum sp. | reverse complement strand
GATTCCCCGCCGAGTACGTCCGAAGATGATCGTCTGGATGTCCTCTTCAAGCAATTCACCCGCCAGAGATGACCCTTCCAGCAGGGAACTCTGCCGTATGCCCAACTTTTTGTCCAGCAGCGGCGGGTTGTAGATCAAAAAGTGACGTTCTCCGTGAGGTGAACCGTCGGTATCGATGACCGTGACCGGCTTTTCAATCAGGCGTTCAGCCAGGTTTTGCGGGTTTGCGATGGTGGCGGAGGTGAGGATGAATTGGGGTTGGCTTCCATAGAACCGGCTGACACGTTTCAAGCGTCGGATCACATTGGCCACATGCGATCCAAAAACGCCCCGGTAGGAGTGCATTTCATCAATGACGATAAAGCGCAGGGCAGTAAAAAAATCCTTCCAGGCGGTATGATGGGGGAGGATGCCGGTATGAAGCATATCTGGATTGGTCAGGATGATCGAAGCTTCTCTGCGAAGATGGCTGCGTACATGCTGGGGTGTATCACCATCGTAAATTTTTGCCTGAATAGCATCTGGCTGAAGCCCTGTCTGCAGGGTATCTTGTAGATTGCTCAGCTGGTCCTGCGAGAGAGCTTTGGTGGGAAAGAGATAGAGCGCTTTCCCCTCTGGTTGTTTTATCAGGCTGTCAAGGACCGGAAGGTTGTAGCACAGCGTCTTTCCGCTAGCCGTGCCCGAGACAACAGCTACATTATGTCCTTCTCTGACCTTCTCATAGGCCAGAGTCTGGTGGCTGTAAAGTGAATGAATGCCAATAGCCGCCAAGCACGAGGCGAAATCAGGTGAAAGTGCTTCTGGCAGGGGAGAAAACTCGGGGGATTTAGGTGCCAAAACGCGCCAATCCACGACATTTTCTGAGATATTTGGGTGGCTGCGCCACCGGCTGAGAATGGTTTTAATCTTGTTATTCATTTAATTCTTCGAATATTTGTTTTATCCATCATAATCGACATCGGATCTCAATGCAACAATTTATCCGATTGTGCTGCTGCTAAATACTCCAGCCTTTTCTCTAAAAGAAAAGGTTATACTTAGCACAAGTTGTGGTCACCTCGCGGAGCTACCATATGTTGAAAGAAACTAAATTTAGACGCTGGATTTTTGTTCTCATCCTGTCATCGTTCATGTTATTTCATCAAATGGAAGTATCCCTGCTGCGCCCGGTTACGACACAGATGATAGCTGTCCTGAACGCACGGGAAGGCTGGATCGATCCAGTAATTACACTGAGCGTGGGGGTGAGTATACTCTTTGCATTATTCTGGGGTTATCTGTTTGATCGGCATTCACGGGCAAAATTGTTGGCTTTGATCAGTTTTATTTGGGGGGTAACTTCCTGGTTAGTTGGTATTTCCCCGACACTGGCTACCTATTTGATTTCCAGCGCTTCCGGCGGGATTGATAACCTCAGTTTCTCTGGTGTTTTCTCATTGATTGGAGATTATTTTGGTGACAGGAATCGGGGAAAAATCCTGGGACTGGTACTGGTTTCTCAACCAATGGCCTTATTTTCGGCGATCTTTATTGACAGAGCCCTGACCCTTGCGTTGGATTGGCGCTTACTCCTGCTGATCATTGGCGCAATTGCTTTTGTTTTTATATTTTTAATTATTTTATTCCTGCATGAGCCAAAGCGAGGGGCACGTGAAATGGGGATGACCGATGTTTTATTGACGGGAACTTACCTCTTTGACTGGGAAACCGCAAAAGAAAACCTCAAGGTACCGTCGCTGATCCTGGTTTTAATTTTCAGTTTGCTCGGAACGATGCCGTGGTTTGTCTTGTCGGCATGGATTTCTCCGTTTTTCCAGGAGATCGGTGGAATTCCTTCAGAAATGGTTACCCAGCGCTTGCTGCCAGCGTTGATTGCATTGATGATTGGCTATCCTGTGGGAGGATATTTGGGAGATCTCTACGCTCATAAATGGGATACCGGGAGGATCACAATTGCCATGTTGGGCATGTTAATGCCTTCCGTGTTCTTGTTCTTAGGATTTTTGATCGCCGATATAAATAGTCCTTATTTTTTTGTCATGATGATTTTGATGGGATTCTTCACATCCTTTAGCTGGCCCAATGTAATTGCCATAATTTTTTCAATTACACTTCCAGAAGTCCGCTCCTTTACGACTTCAATCGGAATGGCGTTGAGAGCCTTGGGTGGGCTGATTGGACCATACCTGGTTTCTGTATTGCAATTCAGGATGGGATTGCGCGCAGCAATTCTCACTGTGACAATCGGTGGCTGGCTGCTCGGATTTTTGTCCCTGATCGGGATGTATGTCACACTGCCGAAGGACATGGAAAATTTGCGCCGCCATATGGCTTATCGCAGTCATCTCGAGAGGCGATTGGATAAATCAGGAACCCAATCACAGGGTTGATTTATTTTTCAGAGCTCAATTTTATAGAACGAGGGGATATCAGAAGAGGGTCAATTGGAATTAATGAGTTTGTTACGCTCAATTTATGGTTATCTCTTATTGATTTTGTTCATTCTTTTTTTGCGCTCGGGTAACCATCCAATCCATGACTGGAAAGATCAAATTTCCCAATAGGTTGATCAATCGGTAGAATATTTTTCCTTCAAAGCCGGGAATGATCACATATCTGCCTTTATCGACCCCTTTCAGGATGGCATACGCCACTTTCTCTGGTGAAAGGATCCTGGCACTGCTGGCAATTTCTTTGGTCTCTATTGGCTTGAGCTTCTTTTCATAATCAAGCTGGGGAGTTTGTGTGTCTGGGGGAAAGACGATTGATACCTGGATGCCAAGAGGTTTCATTTCAGCCCGCAGAACGTCACTGAGTCCCCTGACCGCATATTTTGATGCACCATAGGCTGAATAACCGAATACGCCCACAAAACCAGCCTGAGATGAAATGTTGACAATCGTTCCAGATCCGCGAGCGATCATTCTGGGAATCAGGCACTTGAGGACGTGCACTGTGCCAAAATAATTAATATCCATCAAATAGTGAAAGGTCTCAACCTCAAGTTCCTGAAAATAACCGGGATATGCCACCCCGGCCGAGTTGATGACCAGGTCCGGCAAACCAAATTCCCCGACCAGCTGATCGAGTTTCTGAGAAAGGGTCTCAAATTCGCGGATGTCACAGGAGAGCGTCTCAATTCGCTGAACACTTTTTATTTTCAGTGGCGAAATCTCTTGTTGCGCGGATTGAAGCCTGGAGAGGTCACGCGCCAGCAGACAAATATCGGTTCCCTGTTTAACCAGTGCTTTAGCCAGGGCGAGACCAATCCCGCTTGAACCGCCTGTGATTAGCGCCAGTTGATGGTTTTTCATTCTTAATGGGATCCGCAAGAACTGCAAGATCCACCAGCGCAACTGCCGCATCCGCTTGTGCCGGTGATCGCCCGACCGCTGCTGGAGGCATTGAACAGCGAAAGCTTTCGCTTTGTCTGCTGGCTCTGGCAGTGCGCGCAGGTTGCCATGGAATCAGCATCTTCAAAGCTGCGCATCAACTCGAATTCCCCCTTGCAATCTTGACAAACATACTCATAAATCGGCATAAAACTATCATTCCTCTGATAAAATCACCTTAACGCTCTAATTTTAACGCAGAGTAAAAGGAAGGTCAATTTCATCCGTGGCGACGTTATCCAAACTGCCAGTCAGAAATAAAGTTTACGCTTATATTCGCAGAGAAAAGTTTCAAAAGGCGCAGCTGCTGGTTTTTGAACACGTTGATTTCCCGGAGGCTGGGGTTCAGGTGCCGGGAGGAACGGTTGAATACGGAGAAGAATTCTCTATCGCAGCTCTTCGTGAAGCTGAAGAGGAGACCGGACTGAGAGGACTGTGCCTGAAAAGTCGATTAGGTTCGGTATGCAGGGATATGAGCGGGTTTGGTTTCAATGAAGTGCATCACCGGCATTATTATCTTCTCTCCTGCCCGGACTGTGAAAAAGAAGAATGGATTGCCTTTGAGGAAAGCCCCTCGGATGGGTCGGAAGGGCCGATCGCTTTCTGGTTTTATTGGATTGATGTTGATGCGGTGCCTCCGCTGCTGGGCGGCATGGAGGAGATGGTTTCCCGGTTAGGATAGATGACGCCTATATGCTTAATAGGAATATTTGCCAGTTTTGGTTACGGGTTTTATTAAATGAAAGCGAGCGTGGGATATACCGGATTCTAGCTATCTCACGCTCGCATTTCTAAACCCTTTGTATTGGTTTGTTCAGCGAAGGTTATGGGTAGCGTTCCCGGATGGCCGGGATCAGGTATTCGTTGAAAGATCGGTCGCAATCATAATCCGGTTTCCAATCCCAATCTTTGCGGGCTGCGGAGTCATCCAACCGCTCGGGCCAGGTGTCCACGATCTTTTGGCGGCAGTCATCCACGGCAAAATGAATCTTTGCTTCCGGGAAGGCCTTCTGGACCAAATCGAAGATATCCTGCGCAGAGAGGCTGAAGCTGGTGACGTTGTAAACAAATTGTGAAAGTCTGTTCCTGGGCGCGGTTTCAAGCGACACCAGCGCTTTGACTGCATCAGGCATCACCATGAAGGGGATGGTGGTATCTGGTCGGACGAAGCAGCTGTATTCTTCGCCCTTGGCGGCGGCATGCAGCATTTCCGGTCCGTAATCGCTGGTGCCGCCTGTGGGAGTGGTCTCTGCGCTGATTAATCCCGGAAAGCGAATGGCACGAAAATCCAGAGTTTTGCTTTCGCCGCAGTCTGGGGCCAACTGCCGATAGTGGGAGCTGTAATACCGGCCGAGGTGTTCGCAGTAAAGTTTATTGCAGCCATACATGGTGGTGGGATGCCCCCATTCTTTCTCAGAAGCTTCCTGGGCCTGCAGTTTTTTATTCAGCGTTGGAATACCATACGCGGCGATCGAGCTTGGATAGATGAACTTGACCGGCACGCCCTGCCATTGGGTTTGCTCGACAGCCAGCCGAAGCAGGTTCATCGTGCCTTCAACGTTGATCCGGTGGGCGGTCTCCGGGTTGTATTCCGCTTTGGTGGATAGGATGGATGCCAGGTGATAGATGGTAGAAATTTCGTGTTCCACCACCAGCCTGCCCAGGAGCATTTGATCGAGGATATCGCCGACGATGTAGGTGCTGCATAAGGGCCGCAGTGTTTTGTCCAGAGGGACGACATCCAGAGCGACGATGTTGGCATCGGTATTATTTGCAAGGTGCTGGATTAAACCATGGCCGATTTCGCCATTTGCTCCGGTGATCAGGACGACCTTTTTCCGCATGAACTCCTCCTAAAAGTTGAGTGAGATTATGTTAACTGAGAACGTCCCTATTTTATCGCAATAATTAAAACGTTGTGGAAAAAAATGTCAATCCTGGGTGCTAGAAGAATAATCATCAATACGCATGGTTAAATTCATCCGGCGGATCCGGTCTGAGCTGTGGGGTGAGACCAGCATAACAATTACGCTCATATCGTCTTTAGGACGTCCCTCATCCAGGCGGATGGCGCGATTCAACAAGAAATCTGCGATATCCTGGGCTGTAGGTTCCTGCTCTTCGATCAGCGCTTCAATTGTTGTGCAAATATCGGGAATTGACTGTTCCTTGCGGCCAGCGTTGTAGACTCCATCTGAAAAGGCGATCACCGCCATCCTGGGCCGGATTTGGAGCTCGACAATCGTAGGGGTGATATCTGCATGACTTCCAATGGCTTGACTTTCCGTCGACAGGCAATCCACGTGTTCTTCATTGATCAGGAAAACAGGTACTGCATTATTGCGGGAAACGAGGATCGTGTTTGTTTGTAAATCCACGCTGATGACGTTCAAGTTCGCCTGGATGGCGCCCTGATGTTCAGCAAAGATGCTGCTGGATGCCGCACGTATGGCCGCGCCATCCCGGACCCCATCACTGATATTGTCTATCACCCGGTGGCTGACCATTGTGGAAATGGACTTTTGATTTTCTCCCTTGATCTGTCCATCCGCAAGGACCACCGAAAGCCCGCCATTGGGGCGCTCAATGGTTTCAACTGTGTCGCCACTTTTCCCGGTGCCATGTTTATCGATTTTTGCTACTGCAATCCTGATCTCCATGTCACCATTTTACTTCAAAATTACATCTCTTGAGGTAAGATAGAATCATTAAAGTTTAACCGCTTAACCAGAGTTTTTGATTCATAAATGAAATTGGACTTAACCATATATTTGATTTTCGTCCCGAAAAAGGAGAAAAATAACTTTGCGTAACTTGAAAAATGATGTTTCATTAAAATATTATGTTTTAATCCTCTTGAGTGGACTTTTTCTCCTGCTGATTATCACCAGTTGTGCGCCGGCCACGCCTCCATCACCAATAGAATCTCCAACTCCAGAGGAAGATCCTGTGACTGAAGCGCCAGCAGCACCAACGGCGATACTAGAAAAAGAGGAGGACACAATTGCTGCTATCCAGAGCGCAGCGCACATCTCACCGTTTGAGGGGCAGTCAGTTTCAGGCGTTGAAGGTGTGGTGACGGTAATCAGTTCAGATGGTTTCTACATGCAATCCATGGCCCCAGATGATGACCTGGCGACCTCTGAGGGAATCTTTGTTTTTACTGATACCATCCCAACAGTGGATATTGGAGATGCGGTCCAGGTTGACGGTCGGGTGACGGAGATGACCCCCGGCGGCGGCTATGGCAATCTCTCGCGGACGCAAATTAATCACCCCGAAGTGAGTGTTTTATCCAGCGGCAACGACCTGCCTGAGCCGACAGTTATCGGCGAGGGCGGGCGGATCCCTCCGACAGAAGTGATCGATGATGACACCGAAGGTTTTATTTCCGAATCAACTTATTTTGATCCCGAAGAAGATGGGTTGGATTTTTATGAGAGCATGGAAGGAATGCTGGTACAGGTCAACGATGCAGTTGTGGTTGGCCCAACCAACCGGTTTAAGGAAATCGTTGTATTAGGTGATTTCGGGGCTCTGTCCAGCGTGCGAACCCCCCGGGGTGGGATTGTTATCCGGCCGGATGATTTCAATCCGGAACGTATTATTCTGGATGACCTCCTGGTTGAAACGCCATTTGTTAAAGTGGGCGATGTAGCCACGGAGCCAATTGTCGGCGTAATGGATTACGACTATGGTAATTTTAAATTCTTGCCGACGGAGTCACCTCAATTTGAGGACGGGGGGCTCGAGCCTGAACCAGGTATTTCTGCTGCGACAGAGGGAGAATTGAGAGTGGTGAGCTATAACGTCCTCAACCTCTCTGCTCAACAGCCGGACCGTATGGCAGAACTCGCCGATCAAATCGTCAACAGGCTGGGTTCCCCAGACATTATTGGCTTGCAGGAGATCATGGACAATGACGGCAGCGAAGGAGATGATGCCGTCTCAGCAGACCTGACATATCAGGGCATCATCAATGCCATCCTTGACTTGGGAGGCCCACAATACGGTTTTGTGGATATCGATCCTGTTCCCGGTGCAGAGGGCGGCATCCCGTTGGGCAATATCCGGGTAGGCTTCCTGTACCGCTTGGATACCGGCTTGCAGTTATTTGACGCACCTCCCGGTGAATCAAGAACCCCGATCCAAATCCTTGATGAAAATGAAGTTCCAACACCATCCATCAATCCCGGGCGGATCGAACCGAACGACTCGGCGTTTTTCTCAAGCAGGCGGTCTTTGGTGTTGACCTTTGATTACCGAGGCGAGCGCTTGTTCCTCGTTAATAATCATTTTGCGTCAAAAGGCGGAGATCGGTCCTTGTTTGGAGAATTTCAACCGCCAATATTGGATTCGGAAGCCCAGCGTTTGGGGCAGGCGCAGGCCGTACATGATTTTGTAACGGAAATCCTGGCCATTGATCCGGATGCACGGGTGATCGTCTTTGGTGACCTCAATGATTTTCAATTCTCAAACCCGATTAAGGTGCTTGAAGGAGAAATTTTATCGAATTTGATCGAAACTCTTCCTGAGCCTGAGCGCTATACCTACATTTATGATGGCAACAGCCAGGCTTTGGATCACATCCTGATCTCCGATGGGTTTGCTGAATTTTTTGTTTCTATAGATATTATGCATATCAATAGCGAGTTTGGTTCAGCCTCTCAGTTCAGCGATCACGATCCGCTGATTGCTATCTTTGAATTTGCACAGTAAGTCATCATGAAAAGGATCGGCAGGGCGATTTTTGCTCTCTTGTTGGTCGGGTCACTGACAGCCTGTTGGCGTGCCACACCGGTTATTCCTGAATTGGTCACGCTAATAGAGGAGAGCCCGGTTCTGGAAATTACCCTGACAGGTCCGGCAGCGGAAAGCCAGGCGGAGATTTCTGGGATGGCCTGGTGTGGGAAGCATCTGATCTTGCTGCCGCAGTATCCGATGATGTTTGCAGATGAAACTGAACCGGGATATGTTTTCAGTATCCCTCTACCTGAGTTGGATGCATATCTATCGGACGATGAAGATGAAGCCATTGAGCCTGAATGGGTGCCCTTTGATCCCGCAGGGATTGACCAGCAGATCTCCGGTTTTGAAGGTTTTGAGTCGGTTTTGTTCCATGAGGATCAGGTTTACCTCACCATTGAGGCTCGGGGCGTTGATGGGATGATGGGCTACCTGGTACAGGGCAGGGTCGAGGGCGATTGCGAGCATTTGCGCCTCATAAACCACGAGGATCCGGTTAGCATCGCACCCCAAGCTGATCTTGGCAATATGTCCGATGAAACAATGGTTATTTATGATGAGCAATTGTTTACAATTTATGAAGCCAATGGCATCAATGTGAACCCAGATCCGGTGGCACACCACTTTGATCTATCAGTTGCTCCCTTGGGTAACCTGCCTATGCCCAATGTTGAATACCGGATCACCGATGCCACGCAAGTGGATGCACAGGGAGAATTTTGGGCGATCAATTTTTTCTTCCCGGGGGACGTGAAGCTCAAGCCTGGCCTGGACCAGATTGCAGTTGAATATGGCTTGGGCATGTCTCACCAGGGTGAGGATCAAATCGAGCGGCTGATTGCGATGCAAATCGAAGGGCACAGGATCAGCCTGGTGGAAAAACCACCCATTTACCTGGCCTTATCTGGCGCCGTCTCCCGTAACTGGGAAGGATTGGTCGTCTACGGAGAGGATTTCCTGCTGGTGACGGATGAATATCCTAGGACGATCCTGGCGCTGGTGGAAAATATCCATAAAGACTGATTATGGAGAGCCCAACCAGTTTTCTAATATTTGTTCCACCGAATTTTTAGGATTTAGACAGGGACTTCATAAGCCAGGGCAATCGTAAAGTTTATTAGGACTGATGAACATCAGGTTACAAAAGTACAATAATCCTTCAAATAAGCATTTCTACCAGAACACAACAAAATTATGGATGATGGATATTACACCAAGCCTCAGAAAAAATCGACCTAAAGGTCTCACTCCACGATTCGAGGATTTTTATTTTTTAGATTTATTCGGATCCACCTAGCCTTTACTGGTTTCTTATACACTATTAACAGAGATGTTGTATAATACTTATCCAATCGGGGATGATCGGCTTCGACGGGAGAGGCTGGTCCCGGATTGCGAGTCGAGAGGTACCGAACTCGTAAAATCAGTACACAATTTAAGTGCCAATCGCACTGAATATGCAGCTCTCCCCCTCGCAGCGTAAGCTAACAGGCTAAGAGCTACGGCCTTCTAAAAGGCCTCGTCCCCCATCTTCCGTACTCCTGGCCGGAAATGGGTGTGACGTCAAAAAGTCAGGATGCCACGCAGGATGCCGATAATTGCGTGAAAGAGGGACTTTCGGGTCCCATCGGCTGGCAAGAGGGTCGCCCGGTTGGCTGGCTAACCTCAAGCGAGATTGAATAAGTCAACTACACTCGTAGATATCCGAGGGTCGATTCTTTCGGACGCGGGTTCGATTCCCGCCATCTCCACTAGAACCAAAAAACCGCCCAACTGGGCGGTTTTTTGGTTGGGGCTATAGTCGTTAGAGATTGGTTAGCAGGGATATTCTGATTTTAAGTGAATGCCGTATGGTGCATGATCAAAGATGACGTTGGTGGTACTCCAATGCCATCGTAGCAGTCCGCTGAGGAGAATAGCGACAATTCGGTTTCATGCTGATAAAATCCCTAATCCCTAATAAACTGGTTCCCAACTGCCTTTAATCTCATCAAGGTACAATTGAAATAATTGAGGCGCCATACAGCCATTAAGGAATTTCACAAGGAGTTGATATGTCTGACCAAACTGTTTTTCTGTCCGTTGACCTTCTGCATGCTTTTGTCAGGGATTGTTTCATTGCTTTTGGCACACCGCAGGAGGATGCCCAAACTGTTGCAGATGTGCTGCTTACTTCCGACCTGCGCGGGATCGAATCTCATGGGGTGGGCCGCTTGAGGTATTATTACGACCGGCTCATCACCGGCCAGCATAACGTTAATACCAAGATTGATGTCCTGCGCGAGAGCCCGACGACGGCTGTGTTGGATGGCAATCACGGATTGGGGATGGTGATCGGCAAACGCGCTATGGAGTTGGCGATCGAAAAAGCCAGGGCTTACGGGATGGGCTCAGTTGCCGTGAGAAATTCAACCCATTTTGGCATCGCAGGGTATTATCCGCTGATGGCAGTACAGCAAGGTCTGGTTGGACTGACGGTAACAAATGCCCGACCATCGGTTTGCCCCACATTTGGTACACAACCCATATTGGGAACGAATCCGATTGCCTTTGGCGCGCCGACGGACGAACCTTTCCCATTTTTGTTTGATGCCGCTACGCCAATCATTCAGCGAGGTTTCATTGAAAAACTCGTCAGAGAAGAAAAGACTGCAGAGGAGGGATGGTTGGTCGATCCGGAGAACAAATACCTGACCGATCCTGCGGATATTCTTCGAAGGCTTGGCAGAGGCGAAGCAGCCTTTCTGCCTTTGGGTGGCGTTGGAGAAGATTTTGGGGGGCATAAAGGTTATGGGTTGGGAACCATGGTTGAAATCTTGAGCGCATCTTTCCAGACTGGCGCTTTTCTTATGGGTCTTACCGGCATTGACGCAAATGTCGAACCAAAACATTTCCGGGTTGGGCACTTCTTTATGGCGAT
>JBMCLF010000041.1:0-11062 GCA_048615215.1 Candidatus Brevefilum sp. | reverse complement strand
TTTCATGGGTTTGGTCTCTCTTTCTTGGTCATTTCTTCATTCGGTAATGGATTCAACAAAAAGTACCTTGTGTTGAATTCATTATACCGATAACTGTAGCCAGTTTTGGGTTTTGTTTCAGGCTTCGGGCCAGTTTTCCAGGGCGTGAACCACATGCGAGAGGAAGGAGTCTGCAGAAGCGCCATCCAGGATGCGGTGGTCGAAAGCATAGCTCAGGTAAACCATCGGACGGATGGCAATGGCGTCGTTGACTACCACCGGACGCTTCTGGATGATGCCAGTGCCCAGGATCCCGCTCTGCGGCTGGTTGATGACCGGCGTTGCAAACAGTGAACCTTTGGTGCCGTGGTTGGTCAGGGTGAAGGTGCCGCCCTGGACTTCATCGGGTTCCAGCTTGCCCTCACGAGCGCGTTCTGCCAGGTCTGCTATAGCTCTTGCCAGCCCAATCAGCGAGAGTTCATCGGCGTTTTTGATCACGGGTACGATCAGCCCGCCATCCGGCATGGCAACGGCCATCCCCAGGTTGATCTGCTTGTGAATGCGGATTCCCTCCTCCGTCCAGGAGGAATTTGCCAGAGGGATAGCTTTCAGGCCGGCGATGATTCCGCTGAGGAAATAAGCCGTATAGGTCAGGCGCACGCCCCGAGCCTCGGCCTCACGCTGCCTGTTTTGGCGATGTGCAACGACGCGGTGCAGGTCTGCTTCCATCACCGTGGTGACATGTGGGGAAATTTGCTTACTCCTGACCATGTGTTCCGCAATGCGTTTGCGTATGGGGGTCAGGGGTAGGCTCTCGCCCGGAATTGCGGCCGATTTGGTCGGGGTTTTTGCCCCTTCTTCTGCTTCACCTTTGGTAAAGACCATCTCTGTGGGCCGAAACAGATCGCCGTCGGCAGGTGTCTCCCAGATGGGCACTTCCAATTCCTTTTCGCCCTTTCGTTCGCGAATATAACGTTGGACATCCTTCTTGGTGATACGCCCGTCCATACCGGTGCCTTTAACTTTGACCAGGTCTACGTTCTTTTCCTGGGCAAGCCGGGCCACCACAGGGGAAATAAAGCCGAGGTCTTCGTCTCGTCCAGCGGGTCGCTGCATCACCGCTTCATCGGTGATCGATTCGCTGTCTGGTTTCTCATGGGGTTCATGATCATCTTCTTCAACTGCGCCCTTTTCAGGGATGTCCTCGTCAGGTTCACCGATCCATGCCAGGATCGTTCCGGCTTCCACAGTTTCTTCTTCGGGGACAAGGATTTTAAGGATCGTTCCGGTGGCTGGGCTGGGCACTTCTGTGTCGACTTTGTCGGTGTTGATCTCCACCAGAGGTTCGTATTCTTCAATTTCCTCCCCTTCCTTCTTCAGCCAGGCAGTGACGGTTCCCTCTACAACGGATTCGCCCAGTTTGGGCATGATAACTTCGGTTGGCATGAGTCCTCCTCGTGATTTCCTTCCTTGAAAATTTTAAAACGCATCCAGGTCACGGATCGCATCTGCGATTTTCTCCGGGTTGACCATGAACCATTCCTGCATGGGATGGCTGAAGGGTACGGCCGGGACGTCTGGTCCAGCCAGGCGGCGGACCGGGGCATCCAGGTTCATAAAGCCCCATTCTGCGATGGTCGCTGCCACTTCCGCGCCGTAACCACCGGTGAGGTTGTCCTCGTGTACAATCAGCGCCTTGCTGGTTTTTTGCACTGATTTAAGGATCGTCTCCCGGTCAATTGGGTAAAGCGTCCGCAGGTCAACTACCTCCACTTCGATGCCATCTTCCTCGGCAACGGTCTCCGCTGCCTCCAGTGCGTAATGGTGCATCATGCCGTAGGCGAAGACAGTCAAATCACTGCCCTCACGGGTGACCTTGGCAGGGCCGATCGGTACGAGGACTTCCTCATCTTCAGGAACCTCACCTTTGATCAGCCGGTAGCCTTTTTTGGGCTCGAAGAACAACACTGGGTCGGGATCTCGTACAGCGGATTTTAATAACCCCTTGGCATCGTAGGGGGTTGAGGGGATGACCACCTTCAGCCCGGGCACCTGGGCGAAGAAGGATTCTACGCTTTGAGAATGATACAGGCCGCCGCCGATGCCGCCCCCATAGGGAGCCCTGATCACCATGGGGACGTTCCATTGGCCGTCGGAGCGATAATACATCTTAGCGGCTTCGCTGATGATCTGGTTGAAGGCCGGGAATATGAAATCGGCAAATTGGATCTCGCAAATCGGCCGCTTGCCGTAAAGCGCTGCACCGATTCCGACGCCAACGATAGTTAATTCCGCAAGCGGGGAGTCGATCACACGCTCTGCGCCATATTTTTCATACAGGCCTTGGGTTGCGCGAAACACGCCGCCCCGCACGCCAACATCTTCCCCAAAGATAAACACATCTTCATCATGGGCCAGTTCTTCATCCATTGCCTGGCGGACAGCTTCAACAAGTGTGATCTCAGCCATGGTTGACCTCCTGTGCATATACTGGTTTGGCCGCATCCTCACCTTTCGGGTAGGGTGCCTCTCGAGCTGCTTTGACGGCCTCGTCGATTTCTGCTTTGGCCTTTTCTTCCATTTCTTCGATCTCTTCTTCGGTCAAGATCTCTTCATCCATCAATTGCTGCTTGGTCAATGAGATGGGATCCTGTTTTTTGTGTTCTTCCACCTCTTCTCGGGTGCGGTAGCTGCGGTCATCGTCGTCTGAGGAATGGGGTGTGAGACGGTACATTTTTGCTTCAATGACACTGGGTCCTTCGCCGTCCCGGGCATTATCGACAGCTTCTTTCACTGCTTCGTAAACTTCATATACCTGAGTACCGTCAATTTCGATGCCGGGCAGGCCCAGGCCGCAAGCTTTATCGGCAGCGCTGGCGACGGCCATTTGTTTTTCTTGCGGGACGGAAATGGCATACTGGTTGTTTTCAACAAGGAACACCACTGGCAGTTTGTGAATGGCAGCTACATTGACCGCCTCATACCATTCGCCCTGTGAGGTGGCACCCTCACCAATGGTGGTGAGCACCACAGCATCGCTTCCGTCCATGTTGATGCCCAGGCCGATACCCGAAGCATGGGGTGCCTGGGTGGCCACGGGTGCGGAATGGCTGACGATGTTGGCATGCCGCATGCTGAAATGGCTGGGCATCTGCCGTGCACCGGAGGTGGGTTCTTCGGCTTTGCCCATCAGGCTCATTACAAATTGTGTGGGGCTCATGCCCATGGCGATCATCATTGCCAGATCGCGATAGTAAGGTACCAGCCAGTCTTTGCCCTTTTCTATAGCATAAACGGCGCCTACCTGCGCCGCTTCCTGACCGATCCCTGAGATGTGAAATGCGATCTTGCCCTGACGATGAAGTACCCAGGCGCGTTCGTCCAGGCGCCTTGAGAGGAGCATCATCCAGAACATTTCTTGCATAAGCTCTTTGGAGAGTGACATTTCGATTCCTCCCGGAATAAATATGACTATTTAGCTATTTTTTGTTGTATTAAATGCTATTTTACCACAGCCAATTTATTGAATCAATTAACATGCTTCTTGAAACCAGGGAAAATATCCATTGTTTTTCTTCGTATTATTAATCTTACTTGGTTAAGATTTAAATTGAAAACTCTTAGGTGGGTATTTTTGTTTTGAGCATCCTCCAACGGTATCCTTATCATGAAGCTCAAAAAATCAGGAGATCAAAATGAAAAAAATCTTATTATTGTTAATTTTTGTAGTGGTACTTTCGGCTTGTTCAGGGAATGTGACTCTGGATGCTGAAGGGGATGTGGTAACTGATTTACTGCCGGGAGACTCACAAGAAAATGGCGGGCAATCCGACCAACAACAGCAACCCACGTCTGAGAGCATCTTCCGCAATCCGATTGTGATCGTCCTGCTTGTTCTGGTCGTCGTTTTGGTGGTGCTGCTGGCGTTTACCATAGGCAGACGAGCTGGTTAAAAAACGTGATAATGGGTGATGTGCAACCATAATAACGAATAAAACAAATTGTGAGACTTCCTGTATAATGTAATAAACCACACCGAGGCTTTAAAACCTCTGGCCTATTTGAGGTTTGTGTTGCTTTTTGAGCTGGTGCTTTGTGAGTATCAGGCCAGGCAGGATGGATTAACAAGTGGTATGAGGAACAACCCGCTCATTATCGACTTACCCCCAGAAAAGTTGGCAAAACTGCTGGAGACTGTCAAAGCCAGTGCAGTTGCGCTATTGCCTGTCGGCGCTGATCATTTCACAATTCATGCAGGGGAACTCAGTAAGAAGGGTTTTGATCAAATGCGCCAGGCACTACACAAATATTGGCCGGTTACTTCGCATCACGATCTGAATCGTTATGTTGGGCTATATCTGGATGAGCGATTTTATTATTTAATCGCCAAATTTCTTCCCCAAAATGATACCTTGCTGAGCCTTCTTTTTCACCCACAAACGCCATTGGTGCGCATCCGTCAGGACATGACCAACATGATGCGTAGTGTATTGAGGTACATCCCAGCTCAAGGGCCAGCAGATCTGGAGTTGGAACGATCCTTGCAATTTGTTCTTAAACCCTACCCGGCGCCTGATCCACAAGGGCCCATTCTAAAACAGCCAGCCGGAGGAGGGGTAGCATTTAATGACAGAAATCAAGGGTACAAGGAAGAAACAGTGCCAGAAAAAAACATCCCAATTCCCCCGGATCAAACGCCAGAATGGCGGCCTGTGTCTGAACCTGGCAAATCCCAATCACCTTCAACAAGCCAGTCTATGGCTGACCCCTCTTCTGGTGAGGCCTGGGTTCTGCTCAATGAGATCATTTCAGGCGGTGAAACAAGTCCACCAAAGGGAACAGCTCTCGAGGTAGACAGGTCCAGACATATAAAATCATCTTCACAGGCGAATATTACTGAAGACTCTACGCCGCATCTGCCAGACGAGTGGCAATCGCTTGAAGAGGCTCCTCAACCTGAGCCTGATCTGGTGAGGTTATTCCATGAGGATCTTGATCTTCATAAGATCCAGTCGAGTCAGGAGGTTGTTAACCCTCCGTTAGAAGACTCCCACGAGGTATGTGCTGAACCTGAAAATGATTTCTCCGATGAGGATACACAGCCCCTTACTCCAGAAGAAGTTGAGGAATTTGACCAGATCAAGCTTTCGGATATCACCTTTTACCTGGTTCCACGCATGGATCGGCACTACATTTTAGGTGAACTGGCGCATCGCCTGCGCGGTTGGTTCCCGGTCATTTGCGAAACATACGGCTGGCAGCTGGACTTTCTCTCGGTCCGGCCGGATTATATCAAATGGCGCTTGCATGATTTCCCGGATGCCCTGATTCATGAAATGCTGGAGATCATCCGCCAGCGCACCTCAAAGTGCATTTTTCGGATCTTCCCGAATATGAAGGATGGAAATCCCACAGAAGATTTTTGGTCACCGGGGTACCTTGTGGATCGTCAAAATCAGGATTTTTCAACGCAGGTTTTGATCGCCCACGTCAAGCCGGAGCGAAATTCCGGTCATAGAGGTTGAATCTACAATCCACCCAGTTTTTTCTAATAATATTCTAATAATAAAGCCTTGCAAATATTTTGGGTCTATGATATTATTACTTTCGTCAAACGTCTGGGTGCCCCCCTCACCCAGGCGTTTGGCGCTTTAAAGGGCACTTTTTAAAGTAGTAAGATCCCCGGAGACAGTTAAAATAGAATTATCCTATTGCCATTTCCGCTCAGGTGGTTTAGCTGAGGAGGTTTTCAATGTCTGAGTATGCCTTTTTTGAGTGCACCAACCTATCCTGCCGGCTGCGCTTCCCCCTTGATACGAAGCGCCACCAGGGGGATTTTTGCCCGCGCTGTGGGGCGCGGTTATGCAAGGTTTCTGCGGAACTTGACCATTTTTCAGGCGAACCTGATAAATTGATCCCCGGGCGCAGGATCAGCGGGGTTCTCGATAATATCCGCAGTGCGTTCAATGTTGGGGGGATCTTCCGCACGGCTGATGGCGCAGGTGTGAAACACCTTTATTTGTGCGGGATCACACCAAATCCAGCAGGCTACCCCTCTATGACCAAAACTGCCCTGGGTGCAGAAAAAACACTTCCCTGGTCGGCCCATGCGAATACCCTTGGGGTGATTGAGAACCTGCAGGAGAAAGGTTTTTTCCTGCTGGCGCTGGAACGCACCTCTGATTCGACCAGGATCCAGGAATTTCCCCTGGACGTTATAGGGCAGCAGCCAATTGCCCTCATCATCGGGCATGAGCGTGCTGGCGTTGACCCTGATTTATTGAAACGATGTGACGCGGTGATCGATTTGCCCATGGTTGGCGGTAAAGCGTCCATTAATGTTGCTGTGGCGTTTGGTGTGGCAGCCTATTGGTTGGCTTTTCGATAAGCAGGGATAGGTTTATTGCTCAATTTTATGGATGCAGGATTAGAATGCATTTAATCCCTCAGACAAACTCTATCTGATTCATGGTAATATAACCCTTTGATTAATTCACTCCCCACTGATGAAGACGAAAAGGAGCGGTCCAATGTCAGAAAATCATTTGATAAGAAACAAAAATCATACTGAAGAGTTGATTAATTTGCTGGAGGAGCACTTTGAGAATTTGATCAAAAATCAGGCTGTTAAGAGCGCTGTGTTAGGTGTTGATTCGCTGGATGGTGATTTTACATGGGCAGGTGCTCATGGACCAGTCAATCTTGATGGTGAACCCATGCAACCTGACACCCCGATTTGGATGGCAAGCGTGACCAAACTGTACATCGCATCCACAATCCTCAAATTATTCGAAGATGGTCAGATTGATATCGATGCAAAAATGTCCGCTTATCTACCCGAAGACTTAATCAAAGGTATTCATCATATGGCTGAAGGGGAAGATCACACCGATGAGATTACCGTTAGACATCTGTTGAGTCATTCGTCTGGCTTGCCGGATTGCTTTGAAGACAGCCCTAAAGGTGAAAAAAGTTTATTGGAACAGATCCTTGAGGGGAACGACAGGGAGTTTTCAACTGAGGAGGTTCTGGACCTCGTCCGAAATGATTTGCCTGCGTACTTTCCCCCCCAACCACCTGAGCTTGAGAAGAAGAAAATACGCTATTCTGACACAAATTACCAGCTCTTAATGGAGATCATCAAGCGTGTCACTGGGCGCTCAATACATGAAGCGTTTACTGAGTTCATTTATGAACCATTAGGTTTGCGTTCAACTTTTCAGCCGGGAACACGCTCTGGTCAGATTACTGAAGAAGCCGCAATTGTTTGGAGTGGCGATCATCCTCTGGACATTCCCAAAGCAATGCATTCTTTTGGCGATTTGGGCAGCACCTTGGGCGACATGAATAAATTCATGCGGGGCCTAATTCAGGGAAAATTCTTTTCAAATTCGGAAACATGGGCATTAATGCAAAGGGATTTTAATTCATTTGATTTTTCTCTTAACCCTATGCCTACTTCACCGACCTGGCCGATTGAGTATGGTTTGGGGCTGATGCGGTTTGAGATGCCACGTTTGTTTACACCATTCAATCCCATCCCTGCTGTGATCGGCCATACCGGGGTGTCTGGTTCGTGGCTTTTCTTCTGCCCGGAACTCGAGTTAATCTTATCTGGAACGGTTAACCAGGTTGCTGCAGCAGGTTTGCCCTTCAGGTTTATACCGCGATTATTGGGGGATCGCAGATGGCAATCTGCCGGTAAAAGGTAAAGAACTATCACAATGACCCTTCATAATTTGAACGGACATTTCCTTTATTGTCCGATAGGGTTGTGCGTGGTAGAATCCGTGTGCAAATCAATATGTAGGAGGTCGAATGGTTCAAGAAGTAGCAACATTTAAAGTTAAAAAAGGCCTGGCACAAATGCTCAAAGGCGGCGTGATCATGGACGTGGTCACGGCAGAGCATGCAAAGATCGCGGAAGATGCCGGTGCAGTCGCTGTGATGGCTCTGGAACGCGTGCCAGCAGACATCCGCGCCCATGGCGGTGTGGCCCGGATGAGCGACCCCGAATTGATCTTACAAATTATGGATGCTGTATCGATCCCGGTGATGGCCAAATGCCGGATCGGGCATTTTGTTGAAGCCCAAATCCTCGAATCTCTGGGTGTGGACTACCTTGATGAATCTGAGGTGTTGACGCCTGCCGATGAAGCACACCACATTAATAAGCATGATTTTAAAATCCCCTTTGTTTGCGGCTGCCGTAACCTGGGTGAGGCATTGCGCCGGATTGGCGAAGGCGCAGCAATGATGCGCACCAAAGGTGAGGCTGGCACCGGAGATGTTGTGGAAGCTGTTCGTCATGCCCGCTCGGTATTGGGTGAGATTCGGCGATTACAGAACATGCCAGAAGAAGAATTAATGTCCTATGCCAAAGGCATTGGTGCACCTTACGATCTGGTCAAAGAAACACGCGATCTTGGCCGGTTACCGGTTGTCAACTTTGCTGCTGGCGGTATTGCGACACCTGCCGACGCAGGGTTGATGATGCAGCTGGGCGTGGATGGCGTATTTGTGGGCTCGGGTATTTTCAAATCTGACGATCCCGCCAAACGGGCGAATGCTATTGTCAAAGCCACTGCCCATTATGATGACCCGGCGATCCTGGCTGAGGTCAGCCGCAATTTGGGTGAAGCCATGGTTGGACGTCAGGTTACAGACATCCCCGAAGCAGAATTGATCGCCTCGAGGGGCTGGTAATTCAGCAGTTAAATTAGATAATTATGGAAATTGGCGTCCTTGCCTTACAGGGCGATTTTATTGAACATCACAACATCCTCCAGCGCCTGGGGGTAAACTCTCGTTTGGTAAAACTCCCCGGACACCTGGAAGGGTTGGATGGGTTGATCATCCCAGGCGGCGAGTCTACCACCATCGGTAAGCTGGCAACCGCCTATGACCTGATTGAACCTCTGCGCCAATTTGGCGAAGAACGGGCAATCTGGGGCACCTGTGCTGGAGCGATCTTTCTTTCGAAGGATGCGGAGCGCGATCAACCGCTTTTAAACCTGATGAATATTCAGGTACGGCGGAATGCTTTTGGACGTCAGGTGGATAGCTTTGAGACCAACCTGGTTGCTCCTTTTTTAGAAAACGGTGAAGAACAACCCTACCATGCCGTGTTTATCAGGGCACCCATTATTAAAAAAGTTTTCGGTCAGGCAGAAACGCTCTTGCAACTGCCTGACGGACGAATTGTCGCTGCGCGGCAGGACCGTTTGCTGGCGACCTCATTCCACCCTGAATTAACAGCTGACACCCGCTTCCACCAATATTTTGTGGAGATTGCAGCATCGTAAACATAGACCCGATTCTCTGGTACGACTGGCCATTCATTTTCCGTCATCGACGCCAACTTCAGAGCCTGGATAATGTCCTGCTATTGACGCGGGGGATGCCCCTTTCCTGGACATCTTTGCTGAGCTCCATTCGACCGATGGACCACGTTTTTACAGGCGTTTACAATTCCGAGGATAACTCCAGCAAGATTGTTGGACAGGTCTATCAATCCCCGAATATGAGCGGTGCGCATATCAATTATCTTCTTCAACCGGAAGAATCTGATCCGAATGACCTTGTCATCCTATTGGAGGGGCTGGTCAAGGAAGCGGGTTATTGGGGCGCAAAACAGATCACAGCTGATCTCGACACCGATTCGGCCCTCTTCCCGCAATTTCGCCGGGCAGGTTTTTCTGTTCTGGCGAAACAACGAATTTTTCACTGTGCAGTACCGGAGGAAAGCCAGTCAATACAGGGCGTGTGGCGAATTTGGACCAGCGAAGATATACCGATCATGCGCAGGCTGTATCTGACTCTGGTGCCTCCATTAATCCAGCCGGTCGAACCTCTGACCCGACGTGAAACGCTTGGCCTGGTGCTCAATGATAACCAAAACAGGTTACAGGCTTACGCTGATCTCGTTTATGGTCCGGTTGGCATTTGGGTTTTACCGCTGGTACATCCCAAAACGGAAATTCCAATTGACAAATTGTTGTCGGAGATGCTCAGAAGCCTGCCCGACATCAACGGCCGGCCGGTGTATGTCACGGCTCGATCATACCAACCCTGGGTGGAAAGTGGTCTTGAATCCATTGGCGGGTTGCCGGGTCCTGAACAGGGCTTAATGATCCACTACATGGCTATGCGTCAGCGCCTGGGGGCCGAATTTTCCTTCGCCCCTGTAGAGAAGAATGGTAAACCGGAGACAACGGTTCCTTATTCGCCGATTAGCAATCATTACGATGGTTAGCCATCTTATCCTTACATTCAAAGACGTTGTTAATAAAAATCGGATACAATTACAAATCGCATAACCAATAATATTGTTAATACATTAAATGGAAATTGAAATTGAAAAAATTTATGCTTGAACATCAAAAAATAACCGATGATCTGGATTTAATGCTGGATGTTCTGCCCGAGCATATTGCTGAAGTTGTTCGTGAGCTGGATGACAGCGATAATCTTTTAGAAATCGTGATGGACCTTGGACGTTTACCCAAAGCACGGTTTGTCAACCGTGAAGCGGAATTAAGCGAAAAGGAGATCACCTACGAAGACTTAAAGGCGGTCACAAACTCGATCAGTGAGTTTGACGATGACAACCGGGCTGGGATCGAACGTACCCTGCACAGGATCTCGGCCATTCGCAACCGGCACGGTGAAGTGGTGGGACTGACCTTCCGCATTGGAAGGGCCGTGTACGGCACGAGTGATATCATCCAAGATTTAATTGAGTCAGGTTCTAGTATCCTGATCTTGGGACGCCCAGGTGTGGGGAAGACCACCATCTTGCGTGAGGCTGCACGAATCCTGGCGGACAGTGCGCGTGTGATCATTGTGGACACCAGCAATGAGATTGGTGGCGATGGGGATGTGCCTCATCCCGCTATCGGCGCCGCCCGACGTATGCAGGTTGCCCAACCCTCCCTTCAGCACGAGGTCATGATTGAAGCGGTTGAAAACCACAACCCCGAAGTGATCGTGATAGATGAAATCGGGAGAGAGTTAGAAGCTATGGCAGCCCGCACCATTGCGGAGCGGGGTGTGCAGTTGATTGGCACAGCTCATGGCAATA
>JBMCLF010000040.1:0-11108 GCA_048615215.1 Candidatus Brevefilum sp. | reverse complement strand
CGGGTGGGATGCTTTCAGCAGGTTCAATGATCTTCGTATAGTCTTTTTCAGAGGTGATTTTGTCTCGCAGCCAGCGCAGCGAGCCCCCAGCGGAGAGCATTACGCCCATCATATGCCAGCCCTGTCCCTTATTGGGAGGGAGACTGTGACACATGGCGTGGACTCTGCCTTGGGGGTCGATATGAGGTTCAGCCGTCGGGGCAAAGACCACGCCGGAGGTGCCCAGGGTGACCGCCAGGATCTCTGGCATTATTGCGCCCACGCCGACAGCCTGTGCAGCCTGATCACCGCCGCCGCCGATGATCGGGGTCCCGGAAGCCAGGCCTGTCAGCTCAGCAGCCCAATTGGATACAACGCCCGTGATTTCAGTCCCCTCAAAAACGGAGGGCATCCAGTTGGGGTTGATCTCTAATTTGTCAAGAATTTCCTGAGACCATTTCCGCTGGGAAATGTCAAAAAGAGATGTGCCGGAAGCATCTGCGCAGTCAATGGCGCGATCACCGCTCAGCTTGAAGCGGACATAGTCTTTTGGCAGCAGAATATGCGCTATACTGCGGTAAATTTCCGGCTCATGTTCCCGCACCCAGAGCAGCTTGGGGGCGGTGAAGCCGGTCAACGCCGGGTTACCAGTGATACGGATTACCCTTGCCGGGCTGATGCGTTCAACCATTTGTTTACAGGCATCCGCTGTGCGCTGGTCGTTCCAAAGGATGGCTGGACATAGGACCTGATCCTGTGCATCCATGAGAACCAAACCGTGCATCTGGCCGGTGAGACCGACCGCCTGGACAGCTTCAGGATCTGTCTCTGAAGCCTCAAGCACCTGTCGGATGCTGGCCTGAGCCGCCTGCCACCAGTCTTCAGGATTCTGTTCCGACCACAGGGGTTTGGGTGTGAGAAGTGGATAGGTATGTGTGGCGGTCTTCAATACTTTTCCTTGTGGGGAGATCAGAATGGCTTTAGCGCCGGTGGTGCTGATGTCTATTCCCAGGAGCATTAATCCCTGCTTTTCATAGTTGATCGGTTTGTTACTCATTATATTTTATTATTCCAGATAATTTCGCTCTCGTCGAAAAATGTATAATGGATCCTGATTTAGCTTGTGTATGTGGAAGTATTTAGGTCTCGTTTGTGTGTGCTTCCTTTAGCCAGCTTGACCTTCCCTACCTAAAATTTCTTGTGCAAATATTAGCTTAAGAAATCTTGCAGCAGTAGCTGCGTGGAAAAACTGAAAAGCCTTCATGGTAAAATGAAATGGATCAATAATAGAAAGGAACAATATACATGTCATCCGATTCTTTACAATCAAAATCAATCAACACTATTAAGTTTCTGGCGGTTGACGGTGTTCAGACCGCAAACTCTGGACATCCGGGCCTGCCAATGGGCGTTGCAGGTATTGCTTATTCCCTGTGGATGAAACTGCTTAATTACAATCCCAAAAATCCAGATTGGTTCAACCGGGACCGCTTCGTCCTCTCTGGTGGTCACGGTTCCATGCTGCTTTACAGCATGTTGCACCTGACAGGATTTGGCGTGTCCCTGGATGACCTGAAGACCTTCAGGCAGTGGGGAAGCATCACACCCGGTCACCCCGAATATGGACTGACGCCAGGCGTTGAGGTGACGACCGGCCCCCTGGGACAGGGCTTTGGCAATGGTGTGGGCATGGCTATCGCTGAATCGCATCTCGCTGCGAAGTTCAACCGACCCGGACATACCATTGTGGATCACTACACCTACGCCATCGTCACTGATGGGGACCTGATGGAGGGGGTGGCCTCCGAAACTGCTTCTCTGGCAGGACATTTGCAATTGGGAAAACTTATTTATTTCTATGATGATAACGAGATCTCGATTGACGGATCGACACACCTGGCGTTCACTGAGGACCGTAAGAAGCGCTTTGAGGCTTATGGCTGGCATGGGATCCGTGTGGATAATCCTTATGATGTCAGTGCCATTGTAGCGGCGGTAGAAGCAGCTAAGGCAGACACTCGCCCCTCATTGATCGTCGTTAAAACAACCATCGGTCAGGGACTGCCCACTGTCGAAGGTACAGAAAAAGCCCACGGTTCTCCACCCGGATGGGATGAAATTGAACAGGCCAAAAAGAACGCTAATTGGCCCGCAGATAAAAAATTCTTTATTCCGGACGACGTGCGCGAGCACTTCCTTTCGAAAGTTGAGGATGGAAGAGTACTGGAAGAAAGCTGGAAAGAGAAACTGGATGCCTATCGAGAGGCTTACCCGGAACTATCTGCAGAATTCGAACGTCGAATGCGAGGTGAACTTCCGGATGGTTGGGATGCAGAACTTCCTGTATTCTCAGCGGATGAAAAGGGCATGGCTACCCGGGTTGCTTCAGGCAAGGTGCTGAATGCTCTGGCGGGTAAAATTCCGGAGCTAATGGGCGGCTCAGCAGACCTGGCTCCTTCCAACAAGACTTGGCTCGATGGAGAGGAAGTCTTCCAGGCAGATTCATTTGATGGGCGTAATATGCACTTTGGGGTGCGGGAACATGGCATGGGGGCAGTGGTCAATGGGATGAGTGTTCATGGCGGCTTGATCCCATATGGCGGTACCTTCCTGGTTTTTCTGGATTACATGCGGCCAGCGGTACGCCTTTCCGCATTGTCAGAATATCCCTCAATATGGGTTTTCACCCACGATTCAATCGGCGTTGGTGAGGATGGCCCCACACATCAACCTGTAGAGCATCTTGCCAGCCTGAGAGTTATCCCTCACCTGATCACCATCCGCCCGTCAGACGCCAATGAAACGGCTCAGGCCTGGCGTGTGGCGATTCAGGAAAAGATGCCGGTAGCCTTGGCCCTGACACGTCAGAAAACTTCTATAATCGATCGAGAGGTTTATGCGGACGCTGAAGAACTCTCAAAAGGAGCCTATGTATTGGCTGATATGGGCGATGACGAACCTGATTTGATCCTGATGGCCTCGGGATCTGAGGTGGACCTGATCCTGAAAGCAGCAGCCAATCTGTCTGCGGAAGGCGTTAATGTGCGGGTGGTGTCCTTTCCCAGCTGGGAATTGTTTGCCCGCCAGGAGATTGCATACAGGGAGCAGGTTCTTCCACCAGGAATTAAGAACCGCCTGGCCGTTGAAGCTGGCGCTACTTTTGGCTGGGAGCGCTGGGTGGGTGATCGCGGCCGGGTGATCGGTATCGATCACTTTGGCGCTTCCGCACCAGGGGATCGCGTGATGCAGGAATATGGCTTTAGTGTTGCCAATGTAATTGAAGAAGCCCTGGTAATGTTGAAAACGGACAATATGTCGAAGGAAAACCGAAACAACGGAAGAAAATAAGGAAAGGAAAAAAATGAAAGTAGCCATTGCAACCGACCACGGAGGATACTCCTTAAAAGAAACAGTCATAACAACTTTAAAATCGTTGGGGCATGCGCCAATTGATTTCGGTACGGATTCACTGGAAAGCGTGGATTATCCCGATTTTACGAAGAAAGCAGGCGAAGCCATCGTAAACGGCGAAGCTGAGCGTGCGGTTCTTCTATGCGGTTCTGGCGTTGGTGTATGCATTACTGCCAACAAAATCCCGGGTGTGTATGCTTGTGTATGCCATGATACATACACTGCATCTCAAGGTGTGGAACATGACCAGATGAACGCCCTATGCCTGGGGGCTCGGGTGATTGGAACAGAACTGGCCATAGCCATTGTCAAGTCGTTTATGTCTGCTCATCCATCCAAAGACCCTCGTCACCTCCGACGAGTGGGTAAAATGAAAGAGATCGAGAAAAACTATTGAAAGGATGATGATGAGCAGTGTAATTAAACTAAAATTATTGGGGCAATCCATCTGGTATGACAATGTAAGCCGCGGCCTGCTAAGAGATGGCACGATCAAGGGAATGATCGAGAGGCGGGAGATTTACGGTGTAACTTCAAATCCAAGCATTTTTGAAAAGGCAATTGCCAATTCGCATGACTATGACGATGATTTACAAACAATGTCCTGGGCGGGAATGGATGCCAAAGAGATGTTTTATAAGCTTGCCATTCAGGATATTCAGGATGTGGCTGATTTATTTCTTCCATATTATGATGCTTCGGGTGGTGATGATGGGTTCGTAAGCCTCGAAGTCAACCCAAATCTGGCACATGATACTTCCGGAACGATCGAAGAAGTGAATCGCCTATGGAGGCAGGTGGATCGGCCCAATTTAATGGTTAAAATCCCGGCTACTGAGGCAGGACTGCCGGCTATCAGGGATTGCATCGCTGCGGGGGTGAATGTGAACATCACGTTGATCTTCTCTCGCAAAAGGTACAGGGCTGTTATGGATGCTTACCTGACCGGTCTGGAGCAGCGACTGGATGCGGGAAAGGACATTTCCGGGATTGCTTCTGTGGCATCGTTCTTCGTCTCACGCCTTGAGACCAAAGCGGATGATCGCTTACAAAGGATCATTGATGAGGGCGGGGAAAAGGCTGAGATCGCCAAAGCACTAAAAGGAAAAATTGCAGTGGACAACACCCGCCTGGCTTATCAGGATTATGAAGAAATTTTCGAATCTGATCGTTTCAAAGCGCTGGCTGATGCCGGAGCACAAAAACAACGTCCGTTGTGGGCTTCGACCAGCACAAAAGATGAAGCCTACAACGATATCAAGTATGTTTCTGAGTTGGTGGCCGAAAATACAGTCAACACCATCCCACCGAGCACGCTAGATGCGTTCCTGGATCATGGCGATCCGCAGATTCGCATTTATGAAAACCTGGATCAGGCCGAGGAGGATTTTGAGAAATTGGCTGATCTGGGCATTTCCATAGATGAGATCACTCAAGAACTGGAAGATGAAGGTGTAGAAAAGTTTGCCGATTCGTTCAATGCATTGATTGAAACAATTGAAGACCAGCGGCAGGAATACCGTTCTGGTCTTGGGAATCAGGCGGAAGCGCTATCCTCGGAGGTACAAGTTTTAAAGGCGGGCGATGTGGTTGAACGAATCTACCGCAACGACCCCACCATTTGGACGAACTCTAAAGAGGGTATGGATGAAATACAGAAACGTTTGGGCTGGCTTGATCTCCCCGGAGAAAGCCAGATGTTCGTCTCCGAATTGCATGAATTCGCACAGCAGTGCCAGGAAGACGGTTTTACTAAAGCACTCTTATTGGGTATGGGGGGGTCATCACTGGCACCAGAGACGATGAGCCTTGTATTGGGTGATCAATCTGATGGATTGGACTTGATCGTTCTTGATTCAACTATTCCTGCACAGGTTCGGTCAGCGGAAGATTGGGTTGATTATGGAAAGACACTTTTCATTGTTGCCAGTAAATCCGGAACGACCAGCGAGACGCTTTCACTATTCCAGTATTTTTGGACTAAATCAGAACATCATCTTGGTGACAAACGCGGTAAATATTTCATTGCGATCACCGACCCCGGCAGCAATCTGGCTGAAATTGGCGAATCACACGGCTTTCGCCGGGTGTTCACGGCCAACCCAACTGTTGGAGGGCGCTATTCTGCACTGACCCATTTCGGGTTGGTGCCGGCGGCTCTGCTGGGGATTGATCTGGTTGAACTGCTCGACCGGGCGCAAACCGTCGCTCGGAAATGCTCAAATTCTCGAGATTTGGAATTGAACCTCGGCGCTCTATTAGGGATTTATATTGGTCTAAGTGCCATCGCCGGTAGAGACAAGCTAACCGTGTTGACTGACAGCGACCTGGCGCCTTTTGGAGCATGGCTGGAACAACTCATTGCTGAAAGCAGCGGCAAAGATGGCAAAGGAATTGTACCGGTGGCTGATGAACCACTGGTTGATCCAGACAGCTATGGCGATGACCGATTACTTGTGTATCTCCGTGACACTGGGGAACGGGATGGTTTTGTTGAGGATTTACAGAATGGCGGTCAGAATGTGATCGTCTTGAATGTGCCTGACCGGTACAGCCTGGCAGCACAATTCTATCGTTGGGAATTTGCTGTGGCAGTTGCCTGCAGCTTGATCGGGGTGAACGCTTTTGATCAACCCGATGTTCAGGATAACAAGAAAAGGACAAAGGAAAAAATCGCTGATTATTTGCAAGAAGGCAGATTGAAAGAGCCAAAAGTTCTCTGGGAAGAACAAGATGTTCGGGTTTTTGGTGCTGCGTTTGAAGGATTGAGCGCATGCGAAACGCCTTCTGAGGTGATTAATGCCTTTATTGATCTGTCAAAAGAAGGTGACTACATTGCCATTAATGCCTATGTTCCAAGGAATAAGGAAACCGAAAACAAATTAAATCATTTGCGAGAACAGATTTTGCAAAAAACTGGACGGGCAACGACACTTGGGATTGGGCCGCGGTTTCTGCACTCCACCGGTCAGCTTCATAAAGGTGGAGCGAATAATGGGGTGTTCATTCAGATCACCCAGGAGGATCGATCTGACCTGGATATCCCCGGTAAGAAATACAGCTTCGGTGTTTTGGCCCGGGCGCAGGCTCAGGGAGATCTGGAAGCCTTGCTGGCCAGAGGCCGGCGTGCGATTCGGATCCATTTGCCAGCAGATGACCCTTTGAAATTTGACCTGTAATTACACATCAAAAGAAAAAATGATCCCGGAGATCCTCTTCCGGGATTTTTTCTTTTGTATATTTTCTAATGTATAATTTTCTATGAAACAAATGGATAATTTACTGGATGAAAGCGGTTCATTCACGTATGAAGATTTTGGCAGTTGACCCGGGTGAAAAACGAATCGGTCTGGCAATCAGTGATACGACCGGTACTCTGGCGCGGCCTTTAACGGTTATCCGGCATGAAAGCCGTTCCAGGGATGCAGAAAAGATTGCGGCTGTTGCGCAGAAAGAAGAGGTAGGGTTGATTGTGGTGGGGTGGGCGCTGGATGCAGAAGGTGAAGTCGGCTACCGAGCTCGTAAAGCAAAGCGCTTGGCTGATGCTATCCGGCAATGTAATGATGTCCCTATCCGAATGTGGGATGAAAGTGGAACCACTCAGGCCGCCATCCAGAGCCGGGTTGAGCTGGGGGTCAGCCGCAAAAAACGCAAAGGACATCTGGATGACCTTGCCGCAAGCATTTTGCTGCAAGATTTTTTGAATGAAAATGAAGCGATGGTAAAGGAGTTGCAATCGGGTGATGGCGAAACGCCGTAGAAAAACAATCTTCGTCGTCAGTGGGTTTTTGCTGCTGGCAATAGGCATTGGTATTGTGGCCGGACTTTTCTCGGTTCGAAAGGTTGTCCGTGAATCGTTTGGGCGTCCTGCGCCCACACTCACGCTTATTCAGCGAATACTCTATCCCTTTGAGTTATTTATTCATCGTGACGACCTGACCACCGCGCGAGAAAATGGCGGAGGTGAGCAGGTTTTCGTCGTTGAATCAGGGGAATCGATTTCGATGGTCTGCCTGCGCCTGGAAAACGCTGGTTTGATTCAAGATTCCGAATTATTACGAACTTATCTGGTGTATTCAGGTTTAGACCGGCACCTACAATCCGGACAGTTCCGTCTGAGCCCAGAGATGAGTTCTGTGCAGATCGCATCGGAATTGCTGGATGCCACACCCAAAGAAGCCATTGTGACAATCCTGCCGGGTTGGCGGATGGAAGAAGTCGCTGCAAGCGTCGCAGGAAGCGGCTTGTCGATTTCATCAGACGCGTTTATCTATTCTGTTAATAACCCATCAGAAGAATTGTTATCCTTACTGCCGGTTAATGAAATACCTAATATTGAGGGTTTTCTCTTTCCAGAGACTTATGTTTTCCCGCGGGAGGCGGGATTGCAGGAAGTTTTGAGGGCGATATTGAGTGAATTTTCATCAAAAATTGATCAGGCATTGATCGATGGGTTTTCGAGGCAGGGATTAACGATCTATGATGCGATCACTTTGGCATCAATCGTTGAAAAAGAGGCCGTAGTGGACGAAGAAAAACCCATGATCGCTTCAGTTTTTTATAATCGATTAGCGGCCGGAATGCGGTTAGAAACAGACCCGACGGTTCAATATGCACTCGGCTATCAGGATGAACGGGGAACCTGGTGGAAAGCACCTCTTGCCTTAAAAGATTTGGAGGTCGAGTCTCCTTACAATACTTACCTTATCTTTGGACTTCCACCAACGCCAATCTGCAATCCCGGGTTGGATTCTTTGCGGGCAGTCGCGTTTCCTGCTGAGACGCCATATTTTTATTTTCGGGCCGCCTGTGATGGTACTGGACGCCACCTGTTTGCGATCACTTTTGAAGAACATTTGAATAATGCCTGTGAATAATGGTTAATACATAAAAGGAGAAACAATGGCTGTTTTAGGAATTGATATTGGCGGTTCTGGCATCAAAGGAGCGCCTGTTGATATCGAGAAGGGTGAATTCACAGCAGATCGTTTTCGAATTCCGACGCCTTCACCCGGTAACCCGGAACAGGTGATTGAGGTTATTCGCCGTATCGTGGACCATTTTGAATGGGAGGGCAAGGTTGGTGCGGGTTTTCCGGGCGTAGTTCAGCGAGGTGTGGTCAAAACAGCCGCGAACGTCAGCCTTGAATGGGTGGATAAAGATCTGGCAGGCATGATTAAGGAATCTACTGGATGTAAGGCTGTAGTCTTGAATGATGCCGATGCGGCCGGATTGGCTGAAATGCGGTTTGGTATGGGTCGTGAATATGAAGATGGCTATGTGCTTTTCCTTACCATCGGCACGGGAATTGGATCTGCATTTTTTGTTAAACGAGAATTATGGCCGAATTCCGAGTTGGGGCATCTTCAGGTACGGGGAAAGGATGCCGAGCACCGCGCAGGGGATGGGGTTCGAAAGGATAAAGACCTTTCATGGAAAAAATGGGGTAAACGTCTGTGTGAAGTCCTCCAGGTATATGATTTTCTTTTTAACCCTGACGTGATCATTTTGGGCGGTGGTGTCAGCAAGAAGTTCAAAAAATATGGAAAGTATTTGAAGGACATTAATGCTGAAGTGATCCCGGCTCATTTGCAGAATCAGGCTGGTATTGTTGGCGCAGCAATGGCAGCGGAAGAATCCCTGATAATTGATTAAAGTATTGTCCCTGAACGTTGATGTTGGATTAGATGATTTGGCTGCCAAAGAAAATATCTTTATCGACGTCTTATGGCCAGTTGTTAATGCAAGTTGTGGTTAAAAAAAACGAGACGCCCCGCCGGGCGTCTCGATGATGTTAATTCAGATGTGTGGTTTTTAAGAATATTAAATTTTTCCCAATTAACACCTGATTAATTAATCTTCCAACAAGGCTGTGTAACCCGGTCCGTCTTCAAAATAATCGTAATTGGGCTGGATGTCTGGCGTGAGATCAACCTCTTCCTCTGGGGAGAGGGTTCGTGTACAGTCAAGGTGGATTTCATTACCTTCATAATCGTGGCCATCATAAGGCTGTTCAAACCCGGGCGTCCCTTCAGGCATGGATTGGACTTCTCCACCCATTGCTAAATAGGCTTGCGGAACCTCATCTTCAGGGAAGATGGCCTGGAAAGGGCATTCCGGTACGCATGCGCCGCAATCGATGCAGGTTTCGGGGTCAATGTAAAACCAGGGCCATTCCTCCTGGGGTTTTCCTGGCACAATGCATTCGACGGGACAGACGGTAACACAACTGCCTTCCCGGAGGCATAAACTGGTGATGATGAAAGTCATTGGTTCTCCATTTCGTGAAGTTTAGGAGATTGTAGTCTTGCCAGAATGCTTTGTCAAGCATTACGGTTCAGGGGCTGGGCAAAGACAAAGTATTGGTTGCCCTAAAAAAATAGGGCAGATGATATCAATGTTAATTGCCATCTGGGCTAAAGCTTTATCCTGGAAATGAGGGTTTCGCATTGATATTTATTGATTATTATTCAGCCTTTCGTATAGGAAAGTAATTTTTTTCTTGGAAGTTTTATTTGGCGTTTAGACCAATTTATGTTGACATTGTTGTATTACAATTAGTCCTTATGAAGCCCTTAGAGAAAACCGATATGTCCTATCAACCGATAGTTGCAACAGGATTTGGCATTCTGTTTGTTTCAACTGCTTCAATTTTCATCCGCTTTGCGCAGGATGAAGCTTCTTCGCTAGTTATTGCTGCGGGCCGTCTGCTTATTGCGAGTTTGGTGCTTTTGCCGCTTGCCCTGATACGTTCTTTGGATCAGCTTCGCACCCTGAACCGAGGAGAGTGGCTCAAAGCCGGCCTTTCGGGTTTTTTTCTCGCACTGCACTTCGCAAGCTGGATTACTTCGCTTGAGTTCACCTCAGTGGCCAGTTCGGTAGTTTTGGTGACCACCACGCCGCTGTGGGTTGCTCTGCTCTCACCGCTAATTCTCAATGAATCCATCCGCAAGTCGGTGATAATTGGGTTGATCATCTCCATAGCAGGTGGAATCATTGTCGGTTTAGGCAACGCGTGTGACCTGGGCCAAGGAGGTTTGATTTGCGAGGAGCAGGTTTTTAGCGGGGACAATATGCTGGGTAATTTCCTGGCGTTATTTGGCGCATGGATGGCTGCGGGTTATGTGTTGATGGGCCGACAGCTCCGCAAAAAGCTCAATACCGTCAGCTATTCAGCGCTGGTTTATGGGGCGGCCGCAGTTCTATTGCTATCTGTGGTTTTAATCCGGACTGAACCTATTTTCACCTATTCGGGAGATATTTATCTCTGGCTGCTGGCGCTTGGAGTCTTTCCTCAATTGTTAGGGCACTCGCTGTTCAACTGGTCTTTGAAGTATATCTCCGCTGCCTATGTATCTTTAACCCTGCTGGGTGAGCCTATTGGCACAATCCTTTTAGCTTTGATCTTTTTACGAGAAAGCCCCACACAACTGGAAGGAGTGGGGGCTGGTTTAATTCTGATAGGGATTGTGATCGGATCCCTTGGGCGAATCAGACGGGTTAGTGAGGCATGACCTTTCCTTCCATTTCTTCCATGACAGCCTGATGGATGGCTTCCTTTTCTTTTTTGGGGAGCCTTCCATAGAGATAATTCGTGTCATATAACCGTTGGATCAATCCTTCATTGATGGCGTCTGGATGCATGCGCCAATCCCAGTTACCTGAGGGGTTACCAGGGTAATTCATGCGCGCCCATTCTCCGAGGCTGAGGAAGTCCT